>CALINF010000090.1 GCA_938045215.1 uncultured Halieaceae bacterium
TGCAGAAACGCTTATGGTATTATCCAGGCGACATTAACTCAGCTTTCCAGGCAAAGCAGAATGCTTCGAACTGTCGTGATCGTAACTTTCTTGCTGGCCTTCACCGGCTGCGATTTACTGCCCCGTGACATCCGGATTCATGCACCAGACCAGACGCCACTGGACCTTGATGCCCTGCAGGAGGTTCTAGCCGACTCATCAATACTGCAGTTTACGCTGGTTGACGTTCCCACTGATATGGGCGCAATCGAGGCAATCACGTCGCAGTCTGTAGATCTCGCCCTGATTGACAATAGCGCAAGCTTCGAGCCGGGTGTGCGAGCCTTGCTGCCCATCTTCAAAAGCGTACTGCATCTGGCGATACGCGATGACTGGACGGGGGGGACTCCTGCCGAGTTACCCCCAGGTACGCGCTTTTTTATTACCGACCAATCTGCTGCTGGCAAACATTTCGTTCAGTTGATGCTGCAGCGCGCTGGCCTGGACGAAGAGCAGGTTGTGTTTCATACAAAGCTGCAGGCTGGCTCGACGGATATCATTGTACGCTTCGGACCGGTTATTCCTGCAGATACCAGTTGGCTACCCCCAGCCTATACGCTCACCTCTCTTAGCGAAGAGTTTCAGGACATAGAGTCACGCACAAACTTGATCCGTGAAGGCATGAGCTATCTCGTCCCCAGCATGTCGCCTACGATCATACCGGCAGGGACCTACAAGGTGCCCGGAAACGAGCACACACTGCTGACCATTGCGGTAGACACACTACTGGTGACACATAGGGATATGCCAGTGCCTCAGGCCTATCAATTGACCCGCACACTGCTGGAGGAGAAGCAGCGACTCATGGCGATTAGTCCCGAACTGTTTTCCGCGATCACCGAAGACTTTGACCCAATGGATCTCAGCTTCCCGCTTCACCCGGGCGCGAGACGTTATCTGGAACGGGATGAACCAGGCTTATTGGAGCGCTATGCCGAAACAATCAACCTGTTTGTCTATCTGGCGTTTCTAATTGCCACCGGCTTGTTTGCACTCGCGCGATGGCGGGCCCGCCGCAGTCGGGATCGCATCGACAGGTTCTACCTGCAAGTACTCGGTATCCAAGAACGTATAGGGTGGGAAGCTGACAGTACTTTACTGGCAGAGTTGCATGCCCTTGAACAGACTGCATTTGGCTCGTTGATCAACAACAAACTCTCTGCCGATGAAAGTTTTCGGATTTTTACTGACCTGGTTTCACGAGTACGCAGCGAGCTGACAATGTCTGGTCGCGGACACTCGCAATCCAGTCAGCAGCCCTCGGGGAACGATCAAGCAGCCGGGTGAGCCTCGGTATAGACATCTATAGTCGACAAATCGACATCGTAGGCTTCAGGATCCAGACCTCTGACAATAGTGCACGCCATTGGCGAAGCCTCATCTTGCTGGGCCTGAAGATCCACCGTTTTGGGATGCGGTATGGGGTTCTTGTCGACATCCAGCAGAATCAACACTCGCGGACGCAAACGTCTTGTGCGCGCCTCAGCCACTACCACACCGACCTCACCCGAAGAGAGCTCTACCAGGGATCCAGGTGGGTAGATACCTATCGCTTGTATGAATGCTTCGACCAACTCCGCCTGAAAACTGCTATCGCGAGCTTCATACAACTGCTTGATCGCATGGGACGGTGACAGGGCTTTTGCATAGCTACGCCGACTGGTCATCGCATCATAGGCATCAACAATTGCAGCAATACGCGCCACCGGCGGTATCTCGTCTCTGGCTAGTCCATGGGGATATCCCGAACCGTCGTAACGCTCATGGTGATACCCCACCATGTTGATAATATCGGGATTAATTATTCCGCTCTCCTCGACAATCTCGAGACCGTGCGCCACGTGGCTACGCATCTGATCAGCCTGATCTGGAGTCAACGCGTCATCGGCTTGCAGCAGTTCGGGGGCCAAGCGCAGCTTCCCAACGTCCATTAGCATCGCCCCCATCCCGAGAGACCTCAGATCATGTTTCGGCAAGCCCAATTGTCTGCCCATCGAAACAGCCCAGATCGATGCACCCAGCGAGTGCTGGTAGGTGTATTTGTCGTGCTGTTTCATCCGCGCAATCCAAAGACAGGCATCTGGATTTCGACTGATGCTGTCGATAATAGGGTCAACCGACTTCTTTAACTGAATCGCGTTGAAGCGCCCCTTCTCTTTAACCTGTCCGAAAATATCGTCAATATCAATTAACAGTGAACCCAGTGCGTGCACTGCCCTGGGTGTCTCTTCAACAAACTCACTGTCATCCTCGTAGGTTTGCAGCGCCCGATCTTTGAAGATCGATGCCAATTCTACCCGGCGACGCTCCGTGCGCACCTTACGCTGCAGTGCGTCGGGCTTCTGTCGACTCTGGCGGGTGTCGATAAGAACGTACTCACAATGCTTCTGTAGCGCGTCGATCTGTTCACGTGTTTCGAGCCTGAAACCCTGAATCAGGAAAGGTGTCTCCAGCCACGGTCGGTCCAGGGCACTGATAAACATACCCACTTCCAGATCAGAGGTCATTATTTTGAGAGTTTCAAGCACTGAGCTGCGCACCTGGCCAAAATGGCTCTGGAGTCAATCGTGATTCCATTCTATAGGGTCAGATCAAGCTCTCGCATGGAAATTCTGCAGAAAACTACAGATTTGTGACAAATAACGCAGAATAGTGCCCAACTTTTGTTCGAAAGCACTCAGCACAGAGTGACAGCCAGGGCTGACGCAGGAAATAGCGACTTTCTTTTATGGTAGTTCGTGACATTTAAAAGACTTTTATAGTAGATAGTCCAATTTTTGACATAAAAAAGCAGCCCGTAGGCTGCCTTCAGCTTTTTGCCTTACATCGCGAGCGATGCGGCAAAAACAGAGTTACACCGCTACGATGTTCTCTGCCTGTGGGCCTTTCTGGCCCTGAGTCACAGTGAACTCAACTTTCTGGCCTTCGGCCAGAGTCTTAAAGCCATCGCCAGAGATCGCGCTGAAGTGTGCGAACACATCAGGACCAGATTCCTGTTCGATGAAGCCGAAACCCTTAGTTTCGTTAAACCACTTAACGGTACCGGTTACTGTGTTAGACATAATACTTTCCTTTAAATACAAATAGTTTCGTGCCGAAACGCCGAAGCGTTGGGCGTAGTAGCAGAAAAAAACGACTGAAATCTAGGGACTGCTAAAGGTGTATTACGAGTACGACAACCGAGCGGAGAACGTAAATAAAAGACTTTCTTTTGAGCTCGGGCAAGCATACAGCAATTCCACAGTCTGTCAAACATCATTGCAGGCCTTGATTCAAGGCCCGATGGCGACCTACCACTTGCAGGTAGTAGCCGCTGTTGCAGGCATGCGCTATTGTCATTGCGTGGCTCAGGTAGGTTGATGATCTCCCTGTCTGTTTTGCCCAGCCATTTATCAAAGGAGTCAGTGAGGGAACATGTCGTCACAGTCAAACAAGCCCGAAGTCTCACAGGAGCCCGTAGCACGCCGCTTCGCTCCAATAGAGCGCACCCTGGCCTCCGTACTCGATGTTGGAAGGGAGTTACTGGCCAAACGCCGCAAAACGCTACCATCAGCAAAAACTCGAATACAGGCGCTGATCAATGACTGTAAAGAGCTTTTGGATCATCGCGGCGAAGCATCAGGCCTGGCACTGGCAAGCGAAATTACGGATCGCTATCTGGCGCTTAAAGATCAGGAGCGGCTTGGATTTTTTATCGCACTGTCACAGCAGTTTGACGTTGATTCCGACAGCATCATCAAAGCGGCGGAGCATTACAAAGAGAACCCTGATCAGCGCGCACTGGAGGCCATAGCGCACTGCGTGGAGGCACCTAGACAAAAATTATTTCGCCGAATCAATATGGCCCCCAATGGTACCGCCGTTCTGGTCGCCATGCGTGGGCACCTGCTGACACACCTTAAGGCGCAGCCTGAACTCCGTGGCGTGGATCAGGATCTCAAGCATCTGTTTATATCCTGGTTCAACAAGGGCTTTCTTGAACTGAGAAAAGTCGACTGGTCTTCTCCTGCAATGATTCTGGATAGAATCATTGATTACGAGGCAGTGCACGAGATCAATGGGTGGGACGATTTACGTAGCCGACTGCGAGATGACCGGCGCTGCTTCGCCTTTTTTCACCCGGCCTTACCTGATGACCCACTGGTTTTCGTGGAAATAGCCCTGACTGCAGATATACCTGGAGCCATCGCTCCGCTACTGCGCCAGGAGCGAGAATTCAACCCCGATGATCCAGTCAATACCGTCGTGTTCTATTCCATCAGCAACTGCCACCCCGGCCTTGCAGGCGTATCGTTTGGCAACTTTCTGATAAAGAACGTTGTGGAGCGACTGACTCAGGAGCTGCCCGGGCTGAAGACATTCGTCACACTCTCTCCCGTGCCGGGCTTTCGCAAATGGTTGCTCAGCGCCGACCTTACCGGACTCGTCGATGCAAGCCTGATCGACAAAATTAAAGAGCCTGTTGGCAGCGTGGTGAAGACCGAAGTCTACGAGGCACACTTAAAGTTATGTGCTCATTACTTGCTTAATGTGAAATCGGGTGAGTTACCTAGAGATCCGGTCGCTCGCTTCCACCTGGGAAACGGCGCTCGCTTGCATCGGATTCATGGTGGCGCAGACCTTTCCGCCAAGGGCCGAGAGCAATCGGCAGGAATTATGGTCAACTACTTGTATGATCTGTCCCAGATTGAGCTGAACCACGAGGAGTTTTTCGAACAGGGTAAGATTGCGGCTTCACGCACAGTGATCAAAGTTGCCTCCTGATTGGCCACTGCCTGCTTAGCGATAGTCTAGAATGTGGTTGACCTGCTCGGGCGCCTCGTACATCGCCCAGTGGCCTACGCTCTCGAGCACATGGAACTCGCAGTCTGGCTGATCGACCCTGAACAAGGCCTCACGCTGATCAATCGCTTCAACACCGCCTGCCGTGGCATCTTGAGCCCCCCACACGGCAACGACAGAGGCCTTGATACGTGGCAGCGCTCGCCACAGGTCGTCTGAGCGTGAAAGCTTGCGGCTGTTGAACCGGTGGGACCTCAGATTGCTGGCATGCACGTGTACCGCCAGGTCATCGATACTTGCCGGACTGTGCAGCATGAGTCGCGCCAGGTTTTCTCGCTGAATCGTCTCCGCCTCTTCTGTTAGACACTGGGGCGACGGTGGCGCTAACAAAGGAACCTGCACATGCAGCTGCCCACATCCTGCTGCTCCGATGAGGGTTAAACGCGAGCAGCGGGCATCGGCCTGCGCCGCCATATGTGCGGCGATCATTGCGCCAAAACTGAAACCCGCCAACTCAAAGGTACTTCGTGCGCCGAGCAGTGTGCTCACCCCTGACAGCACCAGCTGTGCAAAGTGCTCTGTACTAGCGGGAGCGGGTACATCGTCTGAATCACCCAGCCCGGGTAGATCCAGCGTCCAGATAGTGCGCTTTTGCCGGAGCGGGAGAATATTGCGTACCCAGTGGGTCCATGACCCAAAGCCACCATGCAGCAACACCAACGGCGGCAGGCCAGCCTCGGTCATTGCGGGCCACTTCTGCCACGCAATACGACAACCTTCGCTGTGGCTTGCATGTGCAACACTCTGACTCCGAAGATGCTGCAGCGTGACCTCGGGCGAGCCCACGTTAGTTCTTCAAATGCTCCAGCACACTGGAAAAATCGCGCTGACCGTTGCCCTGCGACTGGTGTTTTTCGTAGATCGCCTGGGCCAACTTCCCCATCGCGTTATCCACATCTGAGTCATCGGCAATTGCCATCGCGAGGCCCAGGTCTTTAACCATCAGATCAACCATGAAGCCCGGCTTGTAATCATTGCTCGCAGGCGCTGTTTCCATCACACCGGGATAAGGGTTGTAGACCTCCAGCGACCAGTTACGACCCGAGCTGGCCAACATGATTTCTGACAGCACGGCGGGATCCAGTCCGTTGCGAGCGCCCATTTCCAGCGCTTCGCAGGTACCCAGCATATGAATCGCCAGCAGCATATTGTTGCAGCCTTTGGCAACCTGACCAGCCCCATGCGGACCGGCGTGAAAGATGTTCTTACCCATGCCGGTCAACACCAGCTTCGCCTTCTCAAAGGTATCGGCATCACCACCGCACATAAAGGCCAGGGTGCCAGCCGCTGCTGCGGCCACACCGCCGGAGACCGGCGCATCCATGAAACCGATACCCGCAGCCGCTGCAGCTTGTCCGACCTCGCGCGAGGTCGCCGCATCGATCGTACTGCAATCAAGTACCGTAACGCTGCTGTTCAAGTGCGCCAGCAGTCCGTCTTCACCAAGATAGACTCCAGCGACATGCTTGCCCGCCGGCAACATGGAAACAACATACTGTGCACCTGCAACCGCCTCTTTGGTACTTGAGGCGACCGCCGCACCAGCGGATTCAAGCTCAGCACACGCCTGCGGTACCAGATCGAACACGGTTACCTGATGGTTTGCCGCAATCAGGTTTTTGGCCATGGGGCCACCCATATTGCCAAGGCCTATAAACGCTACTGTCGCCATGAAAATCTCCTGATTAGTGAGTTGCGCCGATCAAAGGTCTGCTAGCGGATTCTGTGGCCAGGGCGGTTCAAACATCGAATCCACCACTGCATCAGGCACTTCACGGGAACTGGCATACTGCCAGGCCGGACTTCTGTCCTTGTCAATCAGCAGTGCTCGCACCCCCTCGGCAAACTCAGGATTACGCACGACGTTGGTCACGAGCAATATTTCGGCCTGAAAGACTTCCTTTAAAGAAGCGTGTCGGGTTTCCCACAGCTGACGGTATATCCAGCGTGCGGCAAACTTGGAGCCGTGAGCCAGGCTCGCGCGAGCCCTGGACAACCAGGGATCATCCGTTACCTGCCCCGTGATATTGTCGATAATGTCATGCACGCTATCGCCATCGCACAGTGCATTGATTGTGGCCATGTGCGGTTCTACCTGACCCGAAGGCCAACTGCCAATACTCTGCTGGGCGAATGGCCTGAGCGCATGCCGAACCAGCGCATGATTACTCTCGCTGTCAGGCGTGAATGCCTGTGACAACAGTTGTTTCAGTACGGCGTCCTTTTGTTCACTGACAATAAATCGGTCAGCAATGCCGGTATAGATTGCGTCTGCGGCATTGATGGACGCTCCAGTCAGCGCGAGGAACTCGCCCGAGCTACCGGGCATGTGATTGAGGAACCAGCTACCGCCCACATCGGGAAGTAACGCAATAGTGATCTCAGGCATCGCAATACGGGTTTTTTCTGTCACGATGCGGTGACTGCAGGCGGCTAAAACACCAAGCCCACCGCCCATGACAATACCATGCCCCCAGCACACAATCGGTTTGGCGTAGGTATGCAACGTGTAGTTCATGCGGTATTCCCGTGCGAAGAACGCCTCTGCATACTCACAGGGACCGCCTGGCGTTGCTACGGCAGAAGCATGCAAGGCTTGCACGTCTCCTCCGGCACAAAAGGCTTTCTCGCCAGCCCCTTCGATAAACACGGCACAAATCGCGTCGTCCTTGGACCACACATCGAGTTGAGTCTGCAGCAAATCCACCATCTCAAGGTTAAGCGAATTGAGCGTGCTCTCCACGTTCAGTGTAATACGACCCAACTTGCCCGTCGTTGCGGGAATCTCTTCGAACAAAACTGGCGCAGTCATCAGCAGTTCTTCCACTGGGGAGCACGTTTTTCAAGAAATGCATTTACGCCCTCTTGCTGGTCTTGCGTACCAAACAGGTCCACAAACTTTTGTCGCTCATAGGGCAACGCGCCTTCAAGCGCAGTGTTACGAGCCTGATGAATGAGCTCCTTACAGGCAGTGACGGAAATCGGGCTTTGCTGCCCGACCTGCTCCGCCAGTGCGCAAGCGCGCTCCACAGCAGTGCCCGTCGGTACAATCTCTTCCACCAGCCCAATCCGCAGCGCAGTGTCAGCCTTGATGCGCTCGCCACAGAGGATCATCTTCTTGGCCCAGCCTTCTCCAACCAACCAGGACAGGCGTTGCGTTCCGCCCGCACAAGGAAGCAGGCCAACCTTGGCCTCGGGTAGCGCCATCTGGGCCTGCTCTTCGGCTATGCGAATGTCGCACGCCAGCGCAACCTCCAAACCACCACCCATGGCAAAGCCATTAATGGCAGCAATGGAAACGCCCCGGAAATCAGCCAGGCACTCAAAGCCTTCGCCAAAGAACTGCGCCATGTCGCGCGCCGTATCGGGGTTGCCATCGGCGAAGAGGTTGAGATCAGCGCCCGCAGAGAAGAACTTGTCACCCGCGCCAGTAAGCACCAGCGCATAAATTGTATTGTCTGCGTTAAGTTTGCCTACCAGATCCTTAAGCGCCGGCAGGCTCTGAGTGTCCCAGGTATTGGCAGCGGGATTGTCGATCGTGACAAGCGCTGTATGACCCTTGATTTCAACTTTCAGCTTATCGCTGGTACTGATACTCATTATTTTATGACCTCCAGTGCACCGTCCATCAACAAACGTCGAGACACGATGACGCGCATTATTTCGTTAGTTCCTTCAAGAATCTGATGCACCCGTGTATCACGCACATGGCGCTCCATAGGGTACTCGCGGATATAGCCATAACCCCCGAATAACTGCAGGGCATCATTGCAGACGTTGAAGCCCACATCGGTAGCGAAACGTTTGGCCATCGCACAATATGTAGTAGCCTGCGCATCGCCATTGTCGAGCTTGGTCGCGGCGAGGCGCACCATCTGGCGAGCGGCAACCAACTCGGTCAACATATCGGCCAGCTTGAACTGCGTTGCCTGAAACTCGGCGATCGACTTACTGAACTGTTTGCGCTCCTGCACGTAGGCCACTGCTTCTTCCAGAGCTTGCTGCGCTGTACCAATACTGCAGGTGGCAATATTGATTCTGCCCCCATCGAGACCTTCCATCGCGATAGCAAAGCCCTGCCCCTCCTCTCCCAGCCGGTTCGAGACGGGAACACGGACGTTGTCAAAACTGATCATCCGTTTGGGCTGAGCATTCCAGCCCATCTTGTCTTCTTTCTTACCGTAAGACACGCCCGCCGCGTCTGCCGGAATCAGAAGTGCCGTGACTCCCCTGGCACCTGTATCACCGGTTCGCGTCATTACCACCAGCACATCAGTCTCACCTGCCCCGGAGATAAATACCTTACTGCCATTGACCACGTAGTCATCGCCATCGAGCTGTGCCGAGGTTCTCAGGCTACCGGCATCGGAGCCTGCTCCAGGTTCGGTCAGACAGTAGGAAGCAAGCTTGCTACCCATCACCAGATCATGACACCACTCATCGATAACCGACTGTTTGCAATACTTGCCAACCATGCTGGTCGCCATGTTGTGGATAGTCAGGAATGCTGCGGTCGTGGTACATCCCTTTGCCAGTTCTTCTACAATCAGACTTGCATCCAGGCGCGGTAGACCAAGTCCGCCGGCTGCCTCAGGTGTATACATACCCATGAAACCCAGCTCGCCAGCCCTGGCCAATGCGTCTTTCGGGAAGTGGGATGTTTCATCCCACTCCGCCGCATGAGGTGCCAACACACCCTCGGAAAAGGCGCGGGCGCTCTCAACGAACGCCTGCTGATCTTCTGTGAGAGAAAAGTCCATGGCGAGTTACTGGAACTTCGCCATCACCTCACCAAACAGCTCATCGTCGTCGGGAATAACCTTCGTTACCGCCAACGGCTTTGACACCCAGGTCTCGTTGATCAGGTCTCGCCAGGTAATATTGTTGTTGGTCGAGTTCCCACCCCATGAGCCGCAGCCCAGTGAAAAGGTTTGGCGCATGCCATTCCACAGGTTGCCGCTATTGGAGGCAGCTTGAGGCTGGTTGACCATAACGCGTGAAGTTTTAGTGGCATTGGCAAACGCCATGATGTTGTCGTCGCTATAGGAATAGATGCCACAGGAGTGGCCCTGCCCCTGATAAGCCTGGATTTCATTGGTCAGACTTATGGCTTCCTCGATATCCTTGACCTTGTAAAGCGCCATAACAACCGAGAGTTTCTCGCCTGAGAAAGGATGCTCAGGGCCCGCACCGGTCTCGGGAACAATGAGGAACAGCTTGCCTTCGGGCAGTTCTATGCCGGCCATGCCGGCGATCTTATAGGCTGGCTGCGCCACGATGGCGGTATTGAAGTGTCCGTCTTGCCAGATCGTGTGCTGCAGTTTGAGCTTTTCTTCCTCGTTCACTACGTATCCACCCTCATGCTGCAACTTCTGCAGCATGTCGTCGTAAATCGACTCAAACAGCAGAACCGAATTGTCCGATGAGCAGCTGGCGGCGAGGTCAAGCGTTTTGGACACACGAATCTTCTCTGAGGCTTCTTCCAGGTCGGCTGTATCGTCCACTGTGATACACGCGTTACCCACACCAACACCCAGCGCAGGCGTGCCGCTGGAATAGGCAGCTGTCACCATGGGGCCACCGCCAGTTGCGAGAATTCTGTCGCACTGATTCATCAGTTCATTGGTGGTCTCGATAGAAGGCACCTCGATCGCGATTACCAGATCGGCTGGCGCACCGCAGAGCTCCAGCGCTTCACGCATATAATCACAGATTTTTTTATTGGTGAGCTTGGCACGCGGGTGTGGCGCAACAATGATGGAGTTTCGCCCCTTGATTGCTGAAATTGCCTTGATAACAGGCGTCGCCTCGGGGTTGGTAGAGGGTGACAGCGCACCAATCACGCCTACAGGTTTGGCGATCTTGACGATGTTGCGCTCATGATCTTCCTCGATTACTCCCACAGATTTGTCATGCAGGATATCCATCAGCGTCGCGCGAGTTTTGCGATGAATTTTGAGATACTTGCCTTCGTAGTTACCCAACTGCGTCTCTTCAACCGTGAACTGTGCAATCTCCTCGGCACGGTCTTCACGAGCAACGCTGTAGACCATGGCGCGAATCAGCTCATCGACCTGTTCCTGCGTGTAATCGGCAATCTGGCTCTGCGCCTTGCGTGAGCGCTCAATCAGAGCGGCAATTTCTTGCTGCGGGGTCATCTGGTCTGACATGGTGTTCACCTCGGTGTGGGTATCGGTCAAAAAATCGGCACTAATACTAGCATCGGCACAGGTGCAGCCACATTGACTAAGTTGCGCAATTCATGGACTATATTGCGCCATGAGCAACCCTTCCAAATGGCCCTTGTCCACCGCTGGCGTGCGCTTTATCACGCCTGCTTTTATGGTCGAGCAATTGGCCCGGCATCCGCTGACCAAGGACTGTTACCCAACCGCAATGGGGCATTACCCCGATGCGCGTGGCCACCGCATGGAGCGCGAAAGACACGATGACAACCTGCTCATATATTGCACCAAAGGTCGCGGTAAACTACTCACCGATGATTTCCGCAGCTCGGTTAAAGCGGGAGACCTCATACTACTGCCACAGGGTATAGCCCACACTTACCTGGCCAATCGGCGGGACCCCTGGAGTATTTTCTGGGTTCACTTCCAGGGTGCCAGCACCGGCATATTTACCCAGTATCTGGGTTATCGTGAAGGCAGCCCGCTTATTCATGCGGGCGTATCACCCGCCCTGATTGGCGGTTTCACCAGCCTGATGGAAGTGCGCCGCACTGGTTACTCAACGCAAGCTTTTATCAATGCAGCTAATCAGCTACGCCACCTGCTTAGTCAGATAGCCCTGGAAACCCGCGCTCACCAGGGTCGCAGCCATGGCAGCCTGCAACTCGAAAAGCTGCAGTCTTTTATGCTGGAGAACATTGATCAAAATCTCACGTTGGATACGCTCGCGGCCACCGCCAATATGTCCAAATACCATTTCAGCAATCGCTACAAGAGATTGACCGGTTACTCCCCGATCAAGCACTTCCTCAACATGAAAATGGAGCATGCCTGTCACCTGCTGGATTCAAGTGAGCTCAGTATCAAGGCGATTGCATTGAGCCTGGGTTACGACGACCCACTGTATTTTTCCCGCTTGTTTAGCAAAACCATCGGAGTTGCACCACGCAGTTATCGAGCCTCTTTGCGAGGCTGATCGTTGACTGTAGAGGCCACATCCGCAGTAGCAGCTTTACAAGTGAACGCTGTTCAGCTAATAATTGAATGCCATTCATTAAATGCCGCACTTTTCTTATGAGCACAGTTTCCCAGCGCGCGCGTACTCCGGAGCAGAAGCAGGCCCGCAAGAACGCCATCGTGCAGGCCGCGCGACAACTCATGGACGACGCGTCCATCGATGACATCACCATTGCAGCGCTCGCAGACTGCAGCGGACTCGCGCGAGGCACCGCCTATAGCTATTTCAACAGTAAAGAAGCATTGTTCCTCTCAGTCCTGGAATCTGACCTGCGTCAATGGATTGATGAGCTATCGCTTCAAGTTGAGGTAATGAGTGCAAACGACGCCAGAGACGTCCTCCCCGCTCTCATCGGCAAATCCCTGTGGCAACATCCCAGACTGCTGGATTTAATGGCGACCCTGCATACAACACTGGAAACCCGGGCATCCCAAGACGATATCCGGCAATTCAAACTCTCCCTTGCCGACCTGATACGGCCATTCGCAGCTTTAATAGAAACCAAGTGCCAACTTGCGCAGGGCACTGGCCATTCGTTCCTGCTCACCACTAACGCGCTGGCAATAGGGCTGGGGCAGATGGCCAGACCCACTCCGCGGGTTGCCGCCGTTATAGATGCCGAGCCCGCGCTCAGTCGCTTTCGAATCGACTTCGAGCACCAGTTTACGCAAACGCTTCGCAGCGTTTTGCAATCGCTCTGAGGCCATTATCCATGCCAGCCAAATCCAAGCAGTCATCGTCCTCCACTGGCATCAAACTATTGGTCGTTGGTGCAACCGGTCTGGTCGGTAATACCTTTGTACATCGCTGGCGGCCAGGTAATCCCGGTGATGAGTTACACATTCTGGGACGCCGCGACGAGGATGCGCCAGACAGCGCCACTGTGCACGTCGCAGCTGTGGAAGACTGGCCTGACATCATAGCGTCCATTGCGCCCGACATCGTACTCTGCGCACTGGGCACCACAATTGCAGCAGCAGGCTCCAGGAAGGCGTTTCGTGCGGTTGACCTGGAACTGGTAGCGGATGTGGCTGAAGCTGCCAAACATGCGGGCACCAAACAGTTCATCCTGATTTCATCGACAATGGCTAATCCCAAAGCGTCCGGATTCTATCTGCGCACCAAGGGTGAAGCGGAGGCCGCTGCAGAAGCGCAGCAGTTTGACCGGCTGGATATCATACGACCGGGGTTACTTCGCGGCGATCGCAAAGAGTTTCGCGCCGGGGAACGACTCGCGATTCTGCTCAGCCCGGTCGTGGATCGACTGATGCAGGGCTCCTTGCGCAAGTATCGTTCTGTTGCCGTTGACACAGTAGCAGACACCGCACTGAGACTACTTGATGCGGCCACGCCTGGTAGGTTTGTACACGAGACACTGTCGTGACTGATCACAGGTCGACACACAGTTTTCTACCAAGAGGTCTTAGATCATGATTTCGCTTTCCGTTAACGGTACGCAACACACCGTAGATGTTGCACCTGACACGCCTTTGCTCTGGGTTATCCGGGAAAACCTTGCGATGACCGGCACCAAGTTCGGATGCGGTATCGCCCAGTGCGGTGCCTGCACCGTGCATCTCGATGGCGTACCTATCCGCTCGTGTGTCGTGCCGGTTTCTGCTGCCGCCGGGCGCACAGTGACAACGATTGAGGGTGTTTCCAGCCAAGAGGATCTGCATCCCATACAACAAGCATGGATCGACGAACAGGTGCCACAGTGCGGCTACTGCCAATCGGGGCAAATCATGTCCGCGGCAGCACTTTTGGAGCGCTCCCCCAACCCCTCGGATGAAGAGATCAGCCAGGCGATGGCAGGCAATATCTGCCGCTGTGGCATGTATGGCCGCATTCGCAAAGCAATAAGAACCGTCGCCCAATCCGGCGTACAGCAATTTGATCCAGCACAGGCGCAGGAGGTGCAAAATGGGTAAGTGGACGCGTAGAGGCTTTATCGGCGCTGGCTTGCTGACAGGCGGCGCACTGGTTGTTGGCGTTGCATTGCGACCCGGTCAACGCGCCCAGGGACTGGCGCACCTGGTGACATCCGGTGACGAGGTACTCGTAAACACCTGGGTGAAGATTGCACCAGACAATACAGTGACGGCAATTGTGGCGCACTCCGAGATGGGCCAGGGCGCACAAACAGCATTGACACAAATGCTTGCAGACGAAATGGATGCCGACTGGGACAAAGTAACATTTGAGGAAGCCCCTGCCGAAGACGGTTTTGCCAACGGACCATTAGGTCATGGTTTTGTTGCTGGCAATGTTGATTTCCCAAGCGTGCTTATGCCAACGGTTGTTGGTGCCTTCCAGAAGCTTACCGAGGTGATGCATCTCCAGATCACAGGGGGAAGCTCCAGTATTCGGGCAACCGGTGTCTATGGTTCACGTATTGCCGGCGCCGCAGCACGCGAGATGCTTATGCAAGCGGCAGCGCAAGAGTGGCAGACACCTATCGCAGAGATCACCACCCGCAATAGCATGGTTCTGCATCAGGCCAGTGGTCGGGAAGAAACGTTTGCACACTTCGCGGCGGCAGCAGCGCAATTCACGCCCTCCTCCAGCCCGTCACTGAAGTCAGTTGACGAGTTCAACATTATGGGCAAGAACAAACCGAGACTGGATATCCCGGCCAAGGTTGATGGCAGCGCCATGTTTGGCATCGATGCATCAGTAGAGGGTATGAAATACGCTGCTATCACAGCGGCACCTGTCTTTGGCGGCATGCTGGACCAGGTCGACAGCTCAGAAGCTGAAGCCATGCCCGGCGTGATTGCGGTCGTGCAGCTTGAGGACGCAGTTGGCGTGGTTGCTGACAGTTACTGGCAAGCCAAGCAGGCGCTGGCAAAGCTAAGCATCGTCTGGGGCAAAACAGAGCAGGATCTTCAGTCCAGCACGGGCATCTTTGCCCAGTTTGACAGGGATATGCTTGCAGACAGGGAAAACGGTAACTCCAGCACTGATATCAAAGTTGGTGATGTGGCTGGTGAGTTTGCGACGGCAGAGCGCAAGATAGAACGAACTTACCGCGTTCCTTACCTGGCACATACCTGCATGGAACCCATGAATGCTCTTGCTCGCGTGACCAATAGCGGATGTGAAGTCTGGACAGGTACACAGAACCCTCTGGGTACTCGCTACGAGATCGCCACGGCGCTTGAAATGGATGCAGAAAACGTTACTGTCTCCAATCATATGATGGGCGGTGGCTTTGGGCGGCGCTCCAAAGCAGACACGGCAATACAGGCCGCAAAACTGTCTCGCGCATGTGGCTTACCCGTAAAACTGATCTGGTCACGTGAAGAAGATGTGCAACACGACCACTATCGACAGGCAGTCACCTCGACCTTCACCGCGTCGTTGGGATCAGATGGCAAACCCACGGCCTGGGAGAATCAGTTCGTTGACAAGCATGAACCGATCGAAGCGCCACACATCCCGTACGCGGTGGCTAATCAGTATGTTCACTACACCGATAGC
>CALINF010000091.1 GCA_938045215.1 uncultured Halieaceae bacterium
ATAGGAAAGTCATCCCCGCTACAGGCTGTAACCGAGCCCGGCACTGCAGCCGCCGCTGAAAACTGCATGAACTGTCGTCTATTCACTGGCATGGAACGCGCTCCCTGTGTCTATTGAAGGTGTGTGGAGAGTGAGTAGACACGTAGTGTAGCGCCATATCCAGTGAGTGGTGAAATCGTCAAGATATAACCACAGGTAATTACCTGACATAAAAAAATATCATAGGGGAATTTCTTGCCGGACCTGGATGCCACTCTATACTCAAAGTGTAGCAGCGAGGATGTGGCCACAGTCATGGGGTGGGCAGCATTCGGGTGATTTGCTGCTACTTGGGGGAAGACGCAATCGTGCATTTTGTCAGAGGTGCACAACAGGCCGGGGGACGAACGTTCCGGCTGCGAGCCGGGGGCAATTTTAACCGGGGCGCAAAACCAATACCGCATTACCCCGTTTCACGCCGCACTTGAGTAATTGAGTGCGGCGTTATCTTTTATGTGCCGGATATTCCTGCTGCACGCACGTCTGCCACAAATATGCGCTATTCTTCAGCAGTCGGCCGACAATCGGCCAATTATTGCAAAATGCAACCGATCCCAGACTGGAATTATTTGAATGGCAAGCGTAAAAGATCTACTCAAAAGCATACAAGCCGCCCCCGATGGACCTCAGGTTGCGGCCATTTTCGATTTCGACGGTACGATCATCGCCGGCTATTCGGCCACGGTATTCATTCGCGAGCAACTCAAGCGAGGCGACCTCTCACCCCGGGAGTTCGTAGAGCTTATGAGTGCCATGACCAACTTCGGACTGGGCAATATGGGATTCTCGGGCATGATGGCTGTGAATGCACAGTTCATGAGTGGAGTAGACGAGAGCACATACAAGGAGGTTGGGGAGGAGCTGTACGTCAATCAGATTTCCAGGCTCATTTACCCCGAATCGCGGGCACTGGTCGATGCACATATTGCCAAGGGACACACAGTAGCCATTATTTCGTCTGCCACTCCCTATCAGGTGGAACCGGCCGCTGCGGATCTCGGTATAGATCATGTTCTATGCACCCATCTGGAAGTGGAAAATGGCAAGTTTACCGGTGGCGTTGTGAGCCCCACCTGCTTCGGACAAGGAAAGGTTGATGCGGCTGAAGATCTCGCCAGCAAAACGGGCGCAGATCTGGATAACAGCTTTTTTTACTCCGACAGCACTGACGACCTTCTGCTGCTCGAGCGCATCGGTCACCCACGCGCACTGAACCCAAGCACCAAACTACGCAATGTGGCGAGAGACAGAGGATGGGAAGTTGCCAACTTCGGCAGCCGCGGTCGACCCAGCCTCGGTCAATTTGTTCGCTCAGTTGCCGCTACCGTCAGTCTCGTACCCACCTTCGCGGCAGGCCTGCCGATCTATGCGTTAACCGGCTCACGCAGAGATTCCACCAATTTCTCGATGTCGCTGTTTGCAGACACTGCAAAGGCATTGATAGGCCTGGATCTCAACATCAAGGGGGAGAAAAACATCTGGTCACATCGCCCAGCAGTGTTTGTGTTCAACCACCAGAGCAAAGCGGATGTCATCATTATTGCCAGCCTGCTGCGGCGTGATCTCGCGGGTATCGGCAAAAAGGAGATCAAGAAAATGCCCGTTATCGGCAAAGTGCTGGAGATGGGCGGCGTGGTTATGATTGATCGGGAAAATGCCGGTAGCGCCATTGAAGCAATGACCCCACTGGTGGAAGTTATGCGCAATGAGGGCAAGTCCGTTGTGTTGGCGCCTGAAGGCACCCGCAGCATTGGCCCGCGCCTTTCCGCCTTCAAAAAGGGTGCTTTTCATCTGGCGATGCAGGCCGGCGTACCCATGGTTCCAATCGTCATCCGCAACGCAGGTGACGTCGCCCCCAAGGGTGATTTTGTATTCAGACCCAGCACCGTAGATGTTGAAGTTCTGGAACCCATCGACACCAGCGACTGGCAGGTAGCCACAATTGATGAGCACGTGCGGGATGTGCGCAACCGCTTTCTCAAAGCATTGGGCCAACCAGAGGAAAAAGCGCCTGCGTCGCGAAAATCATCCGCTACGAAGAAAGCCACCGGCGCAAAGAGCGGTGCCAAACAAACCCCCAAGACCAAGGCCGCCGCCAAAACCGGGAATAAGGTGAAGACAAAAGCGAAGACAAAGGCGAAAGGCTCGACCAAAGCCAAGGCACCTGTGAAAGCTAAAGCAAAGGCCAAGGCCAAGGCCAAGCCAAAGTCCAGGGTCGCGACGAAGACTGCAGTCAAGAGACCGACAAAACCCAAGGCCAAGCCCAAGTCAGCAGTCAAACCCAAACTGGCAAGAGATAGCAAAAAATCATGAGCGCACTGAGCCTGGAGGAAAAGCTTCAGACCAACCCATGGCCCGATAGCCAGGGACATGGAGTCATGTTTATTCTCGATGCGCGCAATAGTCTGGAGGAAGACATTCTGCGGCGCTGGGTGGGCCAGCATCAACCCGAATCCGCCGACAAGCCGGTGATCGCATGCATGGACCTTGGGGACGATAGCAAGGGCATAGACACCACTGAGCTTCTCAACCGAATTGAGCTGCCAGCTGACACCGTGGTTGCACCGCTGGGTATTACCTGGCTGCCCAATGAGGAGGCAATCAACTCCGGCCCGCGCCTGCGTGATTTCCTCATGGGTGATCCACGCCGACCATCACCCAAGCGCGGTCAAACCATAATCGAACGCGCGCCCAGTCGCTTTCACCTGCTGATCGGCGAACCTGACTCAATGGAGAACCTGCAGGGTAGATACCGGCACAAATACGGCGTTGACCCCGCATCTGTACTGCAGTCATTTTCCAAGTTTGTGGCACGACAGGCCACTATCGTTCTGGGGGTCACAGAACGCCATTTGCAAGGCGGGCGTTACAAAGTGCCGCGTTATGTCGCCGAAAGCCTGCAAGCCAACCGGGGCTTCAACGAGGCGCTTGATGCCCTCTCAAAGGAAGAAGGCAAACCCAAATCAGAACTGATGAAAGAAGCCGCGGTATACATGAAGGAGATGATCTCCGTGCCGCGCACGTTCTGGTTGGACTTCTATGCCAAGTTCAACGACTTTTGCCTGGGCCTGGGTTATGAAGACAAAATCGTTTACGACCGTAAGGAGATAGACGAGTTAAGAGACGTGGTACGGGACTACCCCTCCCTGCTGTTGTGGACCCACAAAACCTATCTCGACGGCATGGTTGTGCCCAAGGTCATGTATGAGAACGACTTCCCCATGCCGCATATGTTTGGCGGGGCCAACCTCAGCTTCGCAGGACTCGGGTTCCTGATTCGACGTTCCGGCGGTATCTTTATTCGCCGCTCCTTCCAGGACAACCCGGTCTACAAGCTCACACTGCGTCACTACATTGGTTATCTCATGGAGAAACGCTTTCCCATGAACTGGGCATTCGAGGGTACCCGCTCACGTATGGGTAAATTGATGCCACCGCGCTATGGCTTGCTTAAATATGTACTGGAGGCATGCCACACCACGGATGCGCGCAAGATCCATATCATTCCGGTATCTATCAGCTACGACCTGATTCGTGACGTCGAAGAGTATGCAACTGAACAAACGGGTCGCGGTAAGGGGCCGGAATCCCTGCGTTGGTTCATCGGCTATATACGCAGCCTGGCGCGCCCCATGGGCAAGGTCTACATGGATATCGGCAAACCGGTGGTACTGGATCGTGCACCCGATCCCGATGACAAACTGGCACTGTCCAAAATCGCCTTTGAAGTCGCAGTAGAAGCCAATCGAGTCACACCGATCACGTTCCCCTCGCTGGTCACGATGAGCCTGCTTGGCGCGGCGCCCAAAGCACTGACTGAAGAGGAAGTGGTTGCAGATCTTGGTGCACTGCTCGCCTGGGCTGAAGCACGGAACCTGCGCATCTCAAAAGACTTTGATCGCACCTACGCTGATCAAATGGACGGCCTGCTGGGGCTTATGATTAACGAGGGCATTGTTACTCGCTACGACGAGGGGCCGGAAGTTGTCTACGGTGTCGCCATGGCGCAACACCCTGTCGCAAGCTATTACCGCAATACGATTATTCACTTCTTTGTGAACAAGGCGATTATCGAACTGGCGCTGCTAAAGGCCTGCGAGACCATCAACCCTGACGCGGTCGACGTATTCTGGTCTGAAGTGGACTATCTGCGTGACCTGTTCAAATTTGAGTTCTTCTACTCACCCACCGAGGAGTTTCATCAACAGATTCGCGATGAGATCGATCGCTATGGCATTGACTGGAGCGCGCTGATTACCGAAGGGCCCATTGGATTCCAGAAAATTCTGGGATCATTGTCGCCTATCGTCTGTCACGTCACGCTACTGACCTTTGCCGAGGCCTACTCCGTAGTCGCCGACCTCGTGGCAGGTATGGACCCATGGGATACACTGGAAGAGCAGGACTGTATAACCCAGGCTCTGAAACTGGGTCGCCAGGCTTATCTACAACGCCGAATAAGCAGCGAATCATCAATCGGTAAATTGCTATTCAAAAACGGACACCAAATGCTCAAGCACCGCGATCTGACTGAAGGTGGCGCAGATTCGCGCAAGGAAGAGCGCATCGCAATGGCCAAAGAGCTGCGCGACGTCATTCGAAGGCTAAACCTTTACCAGGCCATCGGCGTGGTGGGTCGCACGACTGCCTGAAGCAGACCAAGAGGACGAAGCATGAATAACCTGAAAGTGGGACTACTGGGCGGGGGGTCGTGGGGAACCACCGTGGCATCTCTGGTGGCCCGCAACGCACCCGTAACCCTGTGGGCGCGCAACGCAGATACGGTTGATGAGATAAATCAGCGCCACACCAATGAGAAATACCTCCCTGGAGCGACCCTGCCTGAGGCCTTGCAAGCAACTCACGATATTGGTGAGTGTGTGAGCAACGCGGATGTTGTAATCATGGGTATCCCGTCGCACAACTTCCGCAGCGTATTACAAGAAGTTAAGCAGCATATTCGAGCTTGGGTGCCCGTTATCAGCCTTACCAAAGGGCTGGAGTTGGATACGCGAATGCGGATGACGGAAATTATCAATGAGGTTTTACCGGGACACCCCGTGGGCGTTTTGACCGGCCCCAATCTGGCGCGCGAGATTATGTCAGGGCAGGCTGCCGCGTCCGTGATTGCCATGGAAGACGAAATCATCGTGCGCGAGCTACAAAACCTGTTCAAAAGCGGTCTGTTTCGCGTGTACACCAATACCGATGTGATCGGCTGCGAGTTGGGCGGTGTACTCAAGAATATTATCGCAATAGCAGTGGGCATGGGTGACGGTCAGGGTGCAGGCGACAATACCCGTGCAGCATTAATTACCCGGGGTCTGGCAGAGGTTACTCGACTCGGTGTTGCCATGGGCGGGCAGGTAGAAACCTTTTCCGGCCTGGCGGGCATGGGTGACATGATTGCCACTTGTACGAGCGCTCAGAGTCGCAACCGGCATGTCGGCATCGAACTGGGCAAAGGGCGGAATATGCAGGAAATCATCGACGAGATGGTTATGGTTGCTGAAGGCGCCAAGAGCGCGCCAGCTGTGATGGCTCTTGCCGAGCAATACGGCGTGGAGATGCCAATTGCGCGTGATGTTTACCGGGTGGTCAGCGGACAGACCAATGCCCGCGGCGCTTATCGAGGTCTGCTTCGCGTGTCAGCCGGCGCCGAGCACGAACCAGGCTAGCGAAAACCCAAATACGCGGGGTGGGCTTTCGCGTCCTTCTCATGCAGAATGTACCCTGTCGGCGAATTGGGGTCGCCGGCGTCATCTGGACAATAACCAGAATGAACGGGGTGATAGCATGAAAAAATCGTTAGTGGCCTGGCTCGCAATCATAGTGCTGATGCCAGCAAGCGTACTCGCAGCAACTTCACAATTTGCAGATCTCAAAGGCAGTCCCGGACTGCGCTCAGCCTCGGCAATAGTTCTGGATTCAAGTGGCAACGTGATCTACGGCAAAGACGTAGATACCGTGCGTCCTATCGCATCAATTACCAAACTGATGACCGCCATGGTAATCCTGGATGCGAAACTGGATCTGGATGAGAAGATCACGATTACCAAAGCAGACCGGGATATGATCCGCCTGACCGGCTCGCGCCTGGAGTACGGCGCACGCTTAACCCGGCGCGACCTCCTGTTGCTGGCGTTGATGTCATCGGAGAATAGAGCGGCGACGGCGCTTGGGCGCACCTTCCCTGGCGGCATGCGTGCATTTATTAACGCGATGAATGCCAAAGCAGCATCGCTGGGTATGAGTCACAGTGGCTTCGCCGATCCTGCAGGATTGAAATCGCAGAATGTATCCACCGCGAAAGACCTGGCTCTGATGGTCGAGGCTGCTGATCGCTACCCGCTCATTACTCAGGCGACCACCACCAAGCGCAAGGAAGTCCACCCCTACTTGCGGCGCGGCCCACTGACCTACGGCAACACCAATCGATTGCTGAAAAACGCCAACTGGGATATCGAGCTCAGCAAAACAGGTTACATCAACGAGGCAGGTCGCTGTCTTG
>CALINF010000092.1 GCA_938045215.1 uncultured Halieaceae bacterium
TCTACATCCTTGAATACGATATTGGCACCGAGCTGACCATCCATCAAACGATAGGCCAGTTTCTCTACACCGGGTGCGTCCATCGGCACTACAAACAGGCTGATGCCACTGGCGTCGTTCTGCTGGCCACTGGTGCGTGCAGAGACCACGGCGTAGTCTGCATTAACGCCGTTTTGCACAACCACTTTCTCGCCGCTGATCTTGTAGCTGTCGCCACTGGCTGTGGCCGTGGTCTTGATGTCAGACAGCTCATACCGACCCTGACGCTCCAGATAGGCAAACGTGCCAAGCACACTGCCATCGATGATACGGGGGATGTAGTCAGCCTGCAGTTCGGCACTACCGCCTTTCTGTATCAGGCCACCAAACAGCAGCACAGTCGCTGCGTAGGGCTCTACCACAAGTCCGCGGCCCAGCTCTTCCATCACCACCATCACATCAACGATGTTGCCGCCAAATCCACCATGCTCTTCAGCAAATGGCACCGACAACCAGCCGAGCTCAGCAAAGGTCTGCCATTTCTCACGGCTCATACCCTCTTCCGAATTGGCTATCGCACGGCGTGTATCAAACTCGTAGTCATCCTGTACATAGCGGGCGACACTGTCCCGGAGCATGACCTGTTCTTCAGTAAAATCAAAATTCATGATTGTTTCCTCTCGCTCCGCTTATTCCAGGCCCAATACGGCCTTGGCGATGATGTTTTTCTGAACCTCGTTCGACCCACCATAGATCGTAGCGGCACGGCCATACATGAATGACTGGCGGGCAGCGCTGCCAAACTCATGGCCCAACTGCTCTGCGCTCAAGTCATTGGGCAATACGCCCTGATAGTGCGCAGCCATATCCATCATCAGGTTCTGAATAGCCTGCTGCATCTCGGTGCCCTTGATTTTCAGCAGGGAAGATTCGGGGCCAGGTGCGCTGCCTGCAGCAGCAGAGGCCAACACACGCAGCTCGGTGTATTCCAGAGCCATCAGCTCAATCTCAATGTCTGAGATTCGCTTCTGGAACGTGGGATCGTCCAGCAATGATTTGCCACCGTTGATTTCCTTCGCTGCAAACTTCTTGGCCTGCGCCACGGCACGCATGCTGTCGGGTACACCGGCAATGCCGGTACGCTCATGCGCCAGCAAGGCTTTGGCATAGGTCCAGCCTTTGTTCTCCTCACCAATTCTGTTGGCAATGGGTACACGCACATTATTGAACTCAACCTCGTTCAAGCTGTGATGGTTGTCGATAGAAACAATGGGGTTCACCTTGATACCCTCACTCTTCATATCGATCAACAGGAATGAAATACCCTGCTGCTTCTTGCCTTCATTACTGGTGCGAACCAGACAGAAGATCCAGTCTGCATTCTGGGCGTAGGTCGTCCAGATCTTGGCACCGTTCACGATGTAGTCATCGCCATCACGCTCTGCCTTGGTCTTGAGCGACGCCAGGTCCGAGCCTGAGCCAGGCTCAGAATAGCCCTGACACCACCAGTCTTCGCTTTGGAGAATACGCGGCAGAAACTTGGCTTTTTGCTCCTCGGAGCCAAAGGTGTAAATCACCGGGGCCACCATGGTCAAACCAAAGGGCACCACATCGCGAATACCGCGAGATGTGCGTTCGGTCTCATAGATGAATTTCTGGGTGCTGTTCCAGCCTGTACCACCGTGCTCTACAGGCCAGCCCGGCGCGACCCACCCTTTGGCGTACAAACGCTTTTGCCACTCAATGATGGCTTCCTTGTTGTTGTTACGACCCTCAAGGCGCTGCGCAATGTCGTCGTCATAGGCTTCATCAAAAAAAGCCCGCACTTCATCCCTGAACGCCAGATCTTCTGGGGAAAATGATGTATCCACGGTGCTACCTCTCTGCAATTAAAGTCCGGAGCCGGCCACGAGATTACGTGAGCGCCGGACCCATATTTGACCTTTGAGTATGTTTTTCATCAATCGGGCATGTACCTTAACCAAGCCTGCCCTTCAAAACAAGGATTATGGTGTAAAGAACACACTCGCAACCCATGTCTTACTGATACGCCACGCTCAGGCAAAGCGCCTGATTTTACAGGCATAAAAGGGGGACAAAACCGGTGCGACTGAACCGGCAGCGGCCGGCTCAGACTAGTAGATCAAGCTGTAGAGCTTGCGTTGGAACTCAGCCGCCAATGGATCGCCCTTGCCAAGGCTGGCAATCGTGTCCAGCAAGGCCTTACGGGTAGAGCCATTGCCATGATCCAGGTCTTTTTCGAGTATCAAGATCAGGTTTTCAAGCGCTTCGCGGAATCGACCTGCATTGGTGTATTGGATAGCCAGATTAACTCTGGATTCATGATCATCTGGATTAGCAGCCAATGCCTGCTCCAACGCGTCCATCTCCGGCGATTGGGCCGCCTCACGCTTGATTTCCAGCTGAGCCACCAACTGCTCGAAGGCGGCATCCTGATCCACCATTCGCACTTCATCGAGAACCGCTTGCGCCTCATCAAGACGCCTGGATTCGATTAGGCAATGGGCGTAGGCGATCGTGATGTCATACTGCTTTCCAGACTCATCCCAGGCCTGCCGCAGAGGCGCTACTGCTGCAGCAAAGTCACCCGCTTCCATAGCCGCATTGGCCTGTTGCAATAAGCCGTCCCATGCAGCGGGGAGGTCCTTACTTAACATTTCACGCACAGCGTTCTCGGGTTGCGCGCCGGCAAACCCATCCACGGGTTGGCCGTCCTTGATCACCATCACTGTTGGCAGGCTGCGCACACCAAACTGCTGCGCAATCATCTGCTGCTCATCCGCGTTCACTTTTGCCAGCAAGAATGCGCCCTGATACTCGGTGGCAATCTTTTCGAGCAGTGGCATCAGCACCTTGCACGGTTCACACCAGTCCGCCCAGAAATCCACAACAACCGGTCGCTGATGAGATTCCTCGATTAGTAGCTGTGCGGCATTACTTTCATCAATATTGACGATAAAGTCGTCGGCAGGTGACTGCATATCCATATCAGGCGCTCCTGTCACATCTGTAAGTTTCAGGCCTTGAAGCCAAGCACGTCGCGCATGTCATACAAGCCAACGGGCTGTTCAGTCAGCCAGCTGGCCGCACGGACGGCGCCGCGCGCAAATGACAGCCTGCTGGAGGCTTTATGAGTAATCTCCACGCGCTCACCCTCGGCGGCGAACATCACCGTGTGATCGCCCACAATATCGCCTGCGCGCACCGTGGCAAATCCAATCGTGTTCTTGTCTCTGGCGCCCGTTTGTCCCTCACGCCCATAGACGGCAACTTCATCGAGGTCTCTGCCAAGCGCACCAGCCACAACCTGGCCCATGCTTAATGCAGTACCCGAGGGCGCATCAATTTTGTGGCGATGATGCGCCTCTACTATCTCGATGTCAGATTCTTCACCCATCACGCGAGCGGCCATTTCGAGCAGCTCAAAGCACAGGTTTACGCCGGTCGAGAAATTTGAGGCCTTGCAGATGGCTATCTTGTGCGCCGCTGCGTCAATCAGAGCCTGCTGTTCATCAGTGAAACCGGTGGTACCAATCACCATAGCAACGCCTTTTTCAACGCACGCTGCGAGATTGGCCGTTGTGGCATCGGGAATACTGAAGTCGATCAACACATCAACATCATTCAGCGCACTTTCCAGATTGCTGCTTATAGCTATGCCATTGCTACCCTGCCCTGCGACTTCACCGGCGTCGGCGCCAACAAGGCTACTCTGGTCACGCTCCAATGCTGCCGTAAGCTTCAATTTGCCGTTCGAGGCCGCTATTGCCTCAACCAGCGTTCTACCCATACGACCACCGGCACCTGTAATGCCTACTCTAAGGGTCATGGCTTCATATCATCAAAGAAGTTCTTCACGCCCTCAAAGAAACTGGTCTGGCGTGGCGATTGGGCGTTGCCGGCTTCACCCAGGCTTTCCTGAAACTTTTGCAGCAACTCCTTCTGCTCCTTGTTCAGGTTCACAGGGGTTTCTACCACGGCCCGACACAACAGATCGCCAACACTGCCGCCTCGCACCGGCTTCACACCTTTACCTCGCAAACGGAACAACTTGCCCGTTTGTGTCTCAGACGGAATCTTGAGGTTTACGCGGCCATCCAGCGTGGGCACTTCCAGCTCGCCACCTAACGCAGCTGCTACGAAGGTAATCGGCACTTCGCAATACAGATTCTTTCCATCGCGCTCGAATATCGGATGCTGCTTAACAGACATCTGTACGAACAGGTCTCCCGGAGGCCCGCCTTCCGGCCCTGCCTCGCCCTCTCCGGACAAACGAATCCGGTCGCCGGTATCCACGCCTGGCGGTACTTTCACCGACAGTGTTTTGGTTTTCTCAACCCGACCCTGCCCATGGCAGCTACCACAGGGATCTTCAATTGTCTTGCCACGACCGCGACAGGTTGGGCACGTTTGCTGCACCTGAAAAAAGCCCTGCTGCATGCGCACCTGGCCGGCACCGCCGCAGGTACCACAGGTAGTGGCAGAGCTGCCTTTCTTGGCACCTGAACCGTCGCAGGTATCACAAGCAGAAAGGCTGGGCACGCGGATCTCTACAGTGGTGCCTTTAACGGCGTCCTCAAGAGAAATATCCAATGTGTAGCGCAAATCCGAGCCACGAGCAGGCCCACCGGGGCCACGGCCGCCACCGCCGAAAATGTCGCCAAAAACGTCGCCAAAGATATCGCTGAAATTGCCGCCACCACCGAAACCACCGCCGCCCATACTCGGGTCAACGCCAGCATGACCGTACTGGTCATACGCCCCGCGCTTTTCGCTATCCATCAAGACCTCATAGGCCTCGGTAGCTTCTTTGAACTTCTCATCAGACTCAGGATCATCGGAGTTACGATCCGGGTGATACTTCATCGCCACCCGACGGTAAGACTTCTTGATCTCTTTCTCGTCTGCATTTTTGCTGACGCCGAGCACTTCGTAATAATCGCGTTTTGACATAGACAGCTGGTCTTGACTCGTTGACTGTTGTTTAAACGACTACGCGGGCACATATGTCCCGCGTTGTCTGATTTACCTTGGGGGCAGCGTTGCTGCCCCCCGACAAGAGTAGCTTACGCTTCTTTCTTGTCGTCCTTCACTTCTTCAAACTCCGCATCCACTGCATCGTCGGCCGCTGCACTTTCCTGCTCGGCAGCACCTTCCGGCGCACCTTCGGCAGCCGCAGCCTGGGCAGCGTACATCTTCTCCGCTACCGGGCCAGTTACCTCGGTCAGCTTGGTTGCTGCTGCATCGATGGCATCCTTTTCGTCTGACTTGAGCGCTTCCTCAGCTTCCGCGATCGCAGCTTCAATAGCCGCTTTCTCTTCGTCGGTTGCGTGCTCACCGGCTTCTTCCAGGGTCTTCTTGGTCGCGTGAACCAGACCGTCGCAGGTATTGCGAGAAGTGATCAGTTCTTCGAACTTTGCATCCGCGTCGGCATTAGCCTCGGCATCAGCTACCATTTGCTCGATATCTTCATCGGTCAAACCACCCGATGCCGTAATGCGAATGGACTGCTCCTTACCGGTCGCTTTGTCCTTTGCACCTACGTGCAGGATACCGTTGGCATCCAGGTCGAAGGTCACTTCAATCTGGGGCATGCCGCGCGGTGAGGGCGGAATATCTGCCAGATCAAAACGGCCCAGTGACTTGTTCTGGCTGGCTTGCTTGCGCTCACCCTGAACCACGTGAATGGTTACAGCCGTCTGGTTGTCATCTGCAGTTGAAAATATCTGCGACTTCTTGGTCGG
>CALINF010000093.1 GCA_938045215.1 uncultured Halieaceae bacterium
GCTGCTGGGAGTCGCCAGGGGATTGGGTACTCTGGTGTGGCTGTCGGTGCCAGCTATTATGACTCTGCTGGGTGTTTTAGTGCTGTACTCGCTGGAGAACGGTGACGTGCCGGCTGCGCAGGCGTTCCTGTTTGGCTTGCAGCCCCTGGACTTTGATGCCCATTCAGTCCTCGTGGCACTGGGCCACGCGTTCTTCACGCTGGGCGTGGGTGCTGCTGTTGGCATGAGCTATGGCGCCTATGCCGCACAGAAAGTACCGCTGGCGCGCTCGGTGATGGCGGTTGCCGTATTCGATACCGTGATAGCGCTTGCAGCAGGTATCGCCATATTCCCGATTGTATTTGCCAACAACATAGAGCCCTCGATGGGGCCGGGGCTGATGTTTGTCAGTTTGCCCTACGCCTTTGGCAACATGCCTGATGGCGAGCTGTACGGCATGCTGTTTTTCCTGCTTGTTGTAGTAGCGGCCTGGGGCTCGGCTGTGGCTCTCCTTGAGCCTATTGTTGCCACTGTCAAACAGCGCTTTGGGATACGCAGGCTTACAGCGGTTACTGCCATTGGCGCTGCATTGTGGCTGATGGGCGTGGCCATCATTTTCTCCTTTCGGCCGGCAGCGCCTGATCGGTATTTGCAGGACTGGAACTTCTTTCTGCTGCTCGATGCGCTGACGGCAGACTGGCTGTTGCCGATAGTGGCGCTGTTTACCGCGATTTTTGTCGGCTGGTGCATGCGGATACCACTACTGCGAGCCGAGCTGTACCGCGAGTCCAACCTGTTTTTCTGGCTTCTTGTTTTCCTACTGCGGTATATTGCTCCGCCAGCGATGGGCATTCTGCTGATCGCCGCGCTGGTGAATCTTTAGCGCTCGTTTTGGGTCCACAAGTTGCCGTTATGACACGTATTGATCGGAGTTTATTGCTGCCTTATTTTGCCGAACAGGTGTTTAGCCTGGTGAATGATGTGGAGTCTTACCCCCAATACATGGACGGCTGCGTGGGTGCGGAAGTTCTGCTGCGCGAACCGGATCTGGTGGAGGCGCGGCTGGATCTTGCCAAGGGCGGTATCAAGCAGAGCTTTGCCACTCGCAACCGTATGCAGCCCGGGCAGAGCATTGTGCTGGAGTTGATAGAAGGCCCATTCGATCATTTTGCGGGTCGCTGGGATTTCACCAGCCTGGGTGATGCCGCCTGCAAAGTCAGCCTCATGCTGGAGTTTAACGTGAGCAATGGCCTGTTAGGGGTTGCAGCAACCCGCTTGTTCGACAAAGTCACCAATAATCTGGTTGATTCGGTAGGGCGGCGCGCCAAGCAGGTGTACGGATAACGCTATGGGCAACGATACGTCAGATAAGGCTTCTGCCACCATCAGGGTTGAGGTGGCCTATGCGCTGCCCGACAAGCAGTCGCTGCTCGCGCTGGATGTGCCCGCCGGCACCACGGCCCTGCAGGCGGCAGAGCAATCTGCATTGGCGGACGAGTACGACGACCTGGTATTGGCCGATGCCAAGCTGGGTATCTTCGGTAAGGTGGTTGCCCCTACGCAGGTGCTGCGTGAGGGTGACAGGGTGGAAATCTACCGGCCTTTGATCGCCGACCCCAAGGAGGTGCGCAAGGCGCGTGCCGCGCGGGCCAAGGAGCGTCGCTCCGAATCAGGGAAGTAAAAGCTGGCCGGTTATTTCGCTGTGACCCGTGTAGATACCTAGCTGGTTTCGCTGGTGTCCTCAGATGGTTCCGCAGCGTCTTCAGTGGCCTGCGCATCCTCTGTCTGTTCAGCGGGTTCTGCAGCTGGCGTAGCGGTACTTGCCCAGGCAGGGACAACATCTCCGGTCACATCGACCAGTTTATCGCCTTCAAAATGCACGGTTACACTGGACTGTCGCAAGATGTCTTCGCCATTGCGCAGCACATACGGGTAGTCCCAACGATTGGGGTTAAAGGTGTCCTCGATCAGGGGCGTGCCCATAATGAAGCGTACCTGGCGCCGGCTCATGCCAACCTTGAGTTGATCGACCATGTCCTGGTCAACCAGATTGCCCTGCTCAACGTTGATGCGGTAAACACCCGGGAAGCCGACAAAGCCGCAGGCGGGCAAGCACAGTACAAGGAGTGTAATAAACAAGGCGCGCATGGGGCGGAAACTTCCACTTCGGGTATTGGGGTGGCATGATACCCGTACTCAACTGGACAGAGAAGCCCCCGCACCATGTCAGAGGAAAATCAGGAGTTACGCAAAGCGGGGCTCAAGGTCACACTACCGCGCGTGAAGATCCTGCAGATTCTCGAGTCGTCAGGCACCGGACGTCAGCATATGAGCGCTGAAGACGTGTATGGCGCACTGCGCGATGCTGGCGAAGATGTCGGCTTAGCGACGGTTTACCGGGTGCTGACGCAGTTTGAAACTGCAGGGTTGGTCACTCGCCATAACTTCGAAACAGGGCACTCGGTGTTCGAGATCGACAAGGGCGAACACCATGATCATATGGTCGAGATGTCCAGTGGCGAGGTCATTGAGTTTCACGACGATGTGATCGAGCAACGTCAGCGTGAAATCGCCGCCAGTCATGGCTTTGAGCTGATTGATCACTCACTGGTGTTGTACGTTCGCAAAGCCAAGACGTAACGCCGCGACGTGCAGCGCGCTGAAGCAGCGCCGCACAGACTATCTGGTCACAGTCCCGCCGATTCCACCATTTCCCGTGCGTGCGCCAGCGACTGGTCGGTAATCTTGACCCCACCGAGCATGCGCGCGACTTCTTGTACGGTCTGTTCGGCGTCCAGCAAACGCAGCGAGGTGCTGACGTTGCTCTTTGAGGCTGTCTTGCTTACCTGCAGATGTTGATGACCTTGCGCTGCTACCTGCGGCAAATGCGTCACGCACAAAACCTGCGCTTTACCGGCCAGGTCGCGCAGCAGCTTGCCTACGACCTCAGCCACTGCGCCGCCAATGCCTACATCCACTTCATCGAACACCATGCTCGGTACAGTATCGACATTGGCGGTTACCACCTGAATCGCCAGACTGATGCGAGACAATTCGCCACCTGAGGCAATTTTTCCCAGCGGCTGGGTTGGTGCACCCGGATTGGTGCTGATCAGAAATTCGACATCTTCGCGCCCCTGCGGATGAGGGTCGGTCGATGTGCGTGGCAGTAGCGCAATTTCAAATACACACTGCTCCATTGCCAATGTTTTGAGAACCGTTGTTGCTTGCGTGACCAGTTTCTTGGCGGCTCGCTGGCGCTGTTTGGTGAGTTTGGTGGCGGCAGTTTGATACTGGCTTGCCAGTGCAGCCAGGCTCTCTTGGAGTTCGCCGATACGCTCGCCGCTGCCGGTAAGCCCGTCGAGCTCCTCTTGCAGTGTGGCGTGCTTTTCGGTCAGTTGCTCGGGCTGTACCCGGTGTTTGCGGGCGATTGCATAGATGGACTCCAGCCTTCGCTGCACCTGATCGAGGCGCTCGGGATCCAGCTCAACGCTGTCGCTGTATGCTTGCAGTTCACTGCGTGCTTCATTGATCTGAATGGCAGCGGAGTCCAGTAACTCGCGCACATCCTGCACCTGCTTACCCACGTGCGTGTCGCCATCAAGTAGTTGCAGGGCGTGCCGGGTGCCGGCTTCCTGCGCCTCGCACAGTGTCAGTGACTCGTGCACCGATGCCAGAATATCCTCGGCATTGGCGAGTTGCTTGTGCTCCAGCTCCAGCTTCTCCAGCTCGCCTTCAGCCAGTGCCAGCTCGTTCATTTCATCTACCTGGTAACCCAGTAGCTGGGCTCTTGCGGCCTGCTCATCCTGGGCGCTGGTGAGAAGTTGCAGCTCGTGTTTGTCACGTAACCAGCTCGATGCAATGGTTTCAATCTCGGTTGCCAGACGCTGGTGTCCTGCAAAGGCGTCTACCAGTGCGCGCTGAGTGGGTTTGCGCAGTAGTGACTGGTGAGCATGCTGGCTGTGGATATCGATCAGGTGCTCGCCCAGGGCCGAGCAGTCCTGCAGCGTGGAGGTGCTGCCATTGATGTAGGCGCGCGAGCGGCCCTCGGCGGTGACCACGCGACGCAGCAGTACTTCATCGCCCGCCAGCAGATCACGGGAGCGCAACCATTCCTGTGCCTTGGGTATATTGCTGATATCAAAGCCGGCGGCGATCTCCGCCCGGTCATTGCCAGGCCTGATAGCCTTGGGGTCGGCGCGATCGCCCAGACACAATGCGAGGGCATCGAGCATGATCGACTTGCCCGCGCCGGTTTCACCGGTTATCACGGTCATGCCCGGGGCGAACTCCATCTCGAGTGATTCGACGATGGTGTAGTTCTGAATACTGATGTGAGAAAGCATGAGAAGCGGCTGCAGCTGTTTGAGTCCTTATACCTCAGAAACTGTCCGGCATAAACATCAGTGATTCGCAATGCGCTCTGGCTTTGTAAAACCCAAAGGCTGTGATACAAACAAGACAGGAGGGACTGCGACGTATTTATGGCTAAATTTGATATTTCCGATCGTGCTCAGATGCTGTTAAAGGCACTGGTGGAACGTCATATTCGTGACGGCCAGCCCGTTGGCTCGCGCACACTCCTTGAGGAAGCGGGGCTACCCGTGAGTACGGCCACGATTCGCAATGTCATGTCGGATCTGGAAGAGCGTGGCTATCTACACTCACCGCATACTTCTGCGGGGCGTGTGCCTACAGCGATGGGCTACCGCCTGTTCGTGGATAGCCTGCTGCAGATGCAACCGCTCGCAGATGATGCCATGGCAACCCTGCGCAGCGAGTTGAACCCGGATAAATCTGCCAAACAATTGGTGCAAACCGCCTCATCACTGCTGTCGAGCATAACGGCACAGGCGGGCCTGGTGACCGTGCCCAGGCAACAGACCAACCAGCTGCGCCAGGTTGAGTTTTTGCCCCTATCGGGTGACCGCGTCCTCGTGATTCTGGTCATCAATGAACGGGAGGTGCAGAACCGCATTATCCATACCAGGCGGGTATTTTCAGAAGAAGAGCTGCGTGACGCCGCTGCTCTTGTGAACAAGCGCTATGCGGGCCAGCCACTACACCAGGCGCAGGACGCGATACTGCATGAGATGCAGGAAGCTCGCAGCCTGATCGACGACTATCTTCAGGCGGCTTTAGACCTGGCCAATCAGGCCCTTGATAGTGAGGAGTCTACCGACGAGTACGTGGTGGCGGGCGAATCTCGCCTGGTGGGCAATGCCACCCCCGAGGAACTTGGTAAACTGCGTGAGCTGTTCGATGCGTTCGAGCGCAAGAAGGACATTCTGCACCTGCTGGAACGCTGTTCACGAGCCGATGGCGTGCAGATTTTCATTGGCGAAGAAGCCGGCTACGATGCCTTTGGTGACTA
>CALINF010000094.1 GCA_938045215.1 uncultured Halieaceae bacterium
ACTGGATGTGACATTTGCAGTGCGCCTGGCAGCCACCTGGCATGACATTATGGGCATGGCCTCGAGCTATCTACTGCTGATGCTGGTGGCATTTGTACTCGGTTTGCCGGTAGCGGCAGGTCTTACCCGTTTGCTACCGGGTCAGCGTGCGTTGCTCTTTACGCTGGCAGGTTTCGTTGCGGTGGTAGCGTTACACCTGATCATGAAAGCGGTGCTGGGCGTTTCGGGTATTGCCGTTACGCGCACAGTGGCCGGTTTGATCGGCCAGGGCGTGGCAGGTGCGATTGGAGGCTACTGCTACCATCTACTTAGCAGGCATGTTTCTGCGAGTTAGCCTTCAGTTGCTGGCCTCGCCCTTCGGCAGTTCTTCGATGCCAGCGGCCTCGCGCGCTGCCTGGCGTTTGAGCGCTTGCATTGTCACCATGCGATAGCTCAGGTAGTACTTGAAGATATTGGCAACATACTGAACGGTCTCTCTGCCGATTTCTTTTGCTGCGATCAACTCCACATTATCGAACCACAGGTTGGGGTTATAGCCCTGCGCTTCGGCTTTCGCACGTAGATTGATCATGCGGGCAGGTCCCGCGTTGTAGGCCGCCAATGCCAGTAGCGTCTGGTTCAGTGGGTCGATGGCAGGGTCGTCGAAGTAGCGATCCCTCAGATAGTCGAGGTACTTGATGCCGGCGTGGATGTTGGCCTCCACCTCGTGAATGTTATTGATATCCACCTTGTCGTCCGCGGCCGTGCTCGGTAGCAGCTGCATCACGCCGACAGCGCCTGCTCGGGAGCGCACTGATTGATCCAGTTTACTTTCCTGATAGCCCTGAGCAGCAGCGAGTAGATACTCGATACCGTACTGTTCGCCGTAGGTGCGAAAAATCGATTCCAGCTCCTCAAACCTTGCATACTCGTCGCTGCCCAGCGCATTCGCAGCCCAATCAAAATCACGTATATATCGGTTGCGCATGATATTGCCGATCATGGTGCCTTCTCTGTTCTTGCGCAGAAATGCGTTTACCGCTGCAGCCAGCTTGGGGCTGTCCTTGCGGAAAGCCCAGGCGATGCGGCCGCCCTCGCGGAAAACGATGTCGCTGCGTACGGTCAGATTGGTGAACACATCCTCCCAGAGCTCGGTCTTGTACTCATCAACAATAGCCCAGGGCAACAGCCCTGCGTTGACCATCTCGATCAGGTCATCATCTTCGAGTAGCTCAGACATGGGTTCAATGATGACAGGCTTCTTCTCTTGCGCGAGTAGTCGCTCGTTCAGGTTTTCCAGGCTCATACGGTAACTGCTGGATAACCGTACATGGATAGTCTGGCCAGAGAGATCGTCTATTGTGGTAATAGGGGGAGCGGATGGACCTGTCACCAAAATTTCCGAAAGTGGCTTGCTGGATGGAATGCTGAATTCCACCTCGGATTGGCGCTCGGGTGTGATGGATAGGCCAGCTGAGATAATGTCGCCCTTGCCCTCCAGCAGTGCGGGAATCAGCTGGTCTCGAGCCACGGGTATCACGATCACGTGTACGCGTATGTGATCGCGCGCCATGTTGTCGTTGACCGCGTCTTCAAACCTGCCCATCACCTCGGCTACGATGCCTTTTTCTTCGCCGTTGTCCAGATAGTAGCGACCCGCTCCATAGACGGTCAGTACGCGTATAACACGTCGCTCTTCCATGCCGTCCAGATCACCTGTCCATTGGTTTCTTACCAGCGACAGTGACGAGGGTAAGTCTGCCGGGCTTGCCTCTGCGGCGCTGGTTTCAGGCTCTGGGCCGATAGCCTGATTTGACGGCGCCACGATCGCAATATCTTGCGAGACCTCCCCACTGGTTGCAGTGGCAGTGGACGTGTCGTCCTGCGTGTCACTGCCGCAGGCCAGCAAGGTCATGCACAGGAGAGTTGAGAGAATGAGGCGGGTATGTTTCATACAGGAAATATCCGAGTGGGTTGAGTTTAGCCGGTGTTACTTGTTGCCGAGAGGCGTTGGCGAGCGCTGCAGAGTTAATTCGGCTCTCTCAGCTTCCTCAGCTTCCTCAGCTCCCTCTGTTGATGCGATGGTGGGGATAACCACCAGATACTCTATCGCAAAGTCGACACTGTCACGATCAGAGCTGAGCTCCAGTGACTGCGGTTGGTCGATGGTCAGCCATGCACCGCAGGCCTCACCTGGGTCGCAGATCAAGAAGTCATTGTCCAGATCAGTACCAGCATAGATCTGGTAGGTGCCTGCTGGCACCTCGCCGAAGTCGAAAGCATAGCTGCCGCCGCGTGGCAGTGCACTTGTCTCGGCCACCACTTCCTCTGTAGCGTCGTCGATCAGCAGGATGTAAATACGGCCCAGGTCAGACACCACCGCGCCGCCGCCGGTTGCCAGAACCGACACCTTCAGGGTGTTTTCGCTGGAGAAAACGGTTATTTCGCCCGAGTTCACGCCGTCGCTTAGTAAGTCCCGGTCGATTGCTACGTTATAGTTGCCAAGGCCATTTGTATCCACCTCGGCAGGCGATACTGATAACCATGGCTCAGAACCCGCTACACGGGTGACTCTCAGCTGCCCTGACCCCGCACGGTTTATGCCCAGAGTCAGTTTGGTTAGCGTACCGCCGAAGCTGATCAGGTTGGTGCTTGCGGTTATTGCTGCAACTGCCGGATTATCTTCCCCGGCGAGGCTGAGCGCTGCATCGACAGCGCGCTGCGCATTGATGAGTCCATAGCCGTAGTCGCTATCACGACCTGATGTGCCAGCATCATCAGTGATGTCACCACGGCTTAGCAAAGCCTCTATATCGGTTGCACCCAGTGCGGGGTTAACACTCTTCATCAGTGCGAATACGCCGGCGACATGGGGGGCGGCCATTGAAGTACCACTTAGGAATGTGTACGCGAAGTTAGCGCCCGAACCGCCGGTACTGAGCACGCCATCGGGGTAGCCATCACCGTTGAAATCTGCGGAGGCATCACCGCCCGGTGCGGCGACGTCGATGGTGTTGCCGCGGTTGGAATAGCGGGTGATTTGCCCCTGTGCATCCACAGCACTCACCGAGAACACACCCTCATAAGCGGCGGGGTAACTGGCGATGCTGCTGCCGTCATTGCCCGCTGCGGCCACAACAAGAATGCCGGCGGCACTCAGATCGCTAAACAAGGCCTGATCGACCGCGCTGAAGCCGCCACCGCCCAGGCTCAGATTGATAACATCCGCAGCCCGCTCAGGCACCCTGCCCGAATCGTTGGGCAGTGCGGCGGCATAGCGAATCGCCTGATTCACGTCATAGCTGGTGCCACTGCCGTCAATGCCCAGTGCGCGTATTGGCATGATTCGGGTTGAATAGGCCACGCCAGCAACCCCGATTCCATTGTTTCCACGCGCTGCGACAGTGCCGGCTACATGGGTGCCATGAAAGTTGTTGCCGCTGATGCCTGAGCCAGCCGTGGGCTCTTCCGGATCCGGGTCGATACCGTCACCGTCCGCGGCGCTGGCTGGGGACCGAACGAAGTCGAAGCCGGGAACCAGTTGCCCCTCGAGGTCTGGGTGGCGCGACAAGATGCCGGTATCGATTACGGCAACGATGACTTCCTGGGTGCCGGTTGTGGTATCCCAGGCTGCCGGCAGATTGATCAGCGGGTAGTGCCATTGAAACGGATACGCCTCATCGTTGGTATTGGCATAGGCACGCACCCGGTAATTGGGCTCTGCGTGGGCAATTTGCGGATCGCTGCGCAGCGACTTGATTGTCATCAGTGTTTCCCAGCGAGCCGACAGAGTCGGGTCGGTAATCATGCTCTTGCGCTGCAGTGCGGTTCCCAGGCGCTGCAATGATTGGTCAAACCCGGAAATCGTTGAATCCATAGCCAAGAGGTTTGGGCCACTTGAGCCTCCACCGCGCGTGACCATACCAATGCGGTCCATGAGTTGTTGTCGCAGTGAACTCGCCAGCGAAGGTTGGGGGCGAGGAGCTGTGAAAGCCACTACGGTTTCCCAGGGAATAATTTCACCGCGGGGGACCGCACTGACTCCCGTCGGGCGAGAGCCCACGGCGAGTGTGTAGTTAGTAGCACCTTCGAATGCGAACACGTTCACCAAATAGGTGCCATCCACGTTAATTTCGAGTGTTTCCACCTCACCCACGTCGAGTGAAAAATCCAGAACCGTGCCGTTTGCATCCAGTAAATAGAGGTCGGCGTCGGCAGTTTGGTAATCAGCTACCAACAGCGTTACGCTCTGGCCCGCCAGCAGATCGACTCGATAGTAGTCATCCACATCGCCAACGGTATGAAAGGTGCCCTCGCTGCCGGTTCCGGGCTGATTGACGTAGCCACCTACCGTTATGGGGTTGGGTATGCGCTGGGCTGAGCCAGGTGAATTGTTACTTTCAACGGGGTCGGCTGGGTCATTGGTGTCGCCATCGCGGATCTGACTCGTCGATGTATCGACTGTGCCTTTGAGCGTAAAGCGTTGCTGTACGCCGGTAGCGTTTACTGTAATGGCGACGTTGGCTGTGCTGCTGTCCCCGTCATTGTCTGTGACTGTAAGTGAGAAAATGAGTGTCGCACCCGCAGATACCTCCGGCGCGGTGAACGTGGCTTGGGGCGTATCAGCATTTGCCAGTGTTAGCGAGGGGCCCGAGAGCTGCTGCCAGAGATAGGTGCTGACAATGCCATCTGGGTCCCTGCTGCCAGCTCCATCGAGCAACACATCCTGAAAAGCATTGACGGTTTGTGCGCTACCCGGATCAGCCACGGGTGGCTGATTGGCGGGAGGCGCTGAGCCACCGCTGCCGCCACTACCGCCACCGCAGGCTGTTAGCGCGGCGATCAAGCCCAGAGCCATAGCCAAAGAGAGCAGTCTTGTCACCATGATGACGCGAACATCTTCCTGTTTTTTGCTTGCTAGTCCATTGCCAGCAGGATTTTGCCCATATGGCCACCGGCCTCCATCCTGGCGTGCGCTTCACCCACTTGCGCCAGAGGCATAACTGAGTCGATCGTAGGACGGATCTGTCCGGTATTTAGCAAGGGGTAGACCCGTTCCAGTATCTCCTCAACCATCACAGCTTTCTGAGCAAAACTCTGCGCGCGCAAGGTAGATCCGGTCAGCACGAGGCGCTTGGTGAGCATCGGCAGGAAGTTCACCTCAGCGCCAAAACCCCGAATGAATGCGATGTAGACAATCCGGCCTTCCGGCGCTGCTATATTGAGGTTCTTCTGTACGAAGTCACCGCCGGCCATGTCCAGAATGACGTTGATTTTGTCACCCATGTCACGTGCTCGCAGCGCCTGCTCGAAGTCCTCGGTCTTGTAGTTGAAAGCTGCCTTGGCGCCAAGTTTAACCGCAGCAGCACACTTTTCATCGGTGCCCGCGGTGGTGTATACCTCAAATCCCATCGCGGCACAGAGGCTGATGCCCAATGTGCCAATACCGCTCGCACCCCCATGGATGAGTACGGTCTCTCCCTCCTTGAGCTGGCATCGCTGGAACAGGTTATGCCAGACGGTGAGTAGTGCCTCTGGTAGGGCGGCGGCGTCGACCAGCGGCATACCATCAGGAATCGGCAGGCACTGTGATACGGGTGCTACCGTGTAGTCGGCATAGCCACCACCATGTGTGAGCGCGCAAATGTCATCGCCGATCTTCCAGTCGTGTACCTCGCTGCCCGTGGCAACTACGGTACCGGAGACTTCCAGGCCCATGATTGGTGAGGCGTCTGTCGGTGGCGGGTACAGGCCCATACGCTGCAGCAGATCTGCCCGGTTCAGCCCGGCGGCACATACCTTGATCAGAACTTCACCCGGCCCTGGCGCGGGTGTCGCTCCACTGTCGATCGATAATGTCTGATCCTGGGGATCGATAGCGACAAAACGTCGGGTGGATGGAACAGTCAGATCAGCGGTCATGGGTAATATCCTGGAGTAGCCTGAGCCGGGCATTATAAGCTAATGCAGCACGAGGTTCTGTATCATCGCTGCGCGGCTGTATTTTAAATCCCGACTGCGATGTGCCGGTACTGGCGTTCGAGGACTCTTTAGTCGTGAGGCAACTCAGGATGCGTGATCGTAGCCATATATTCTGCCGCTGCGCGAATGTCGTAGCGGCTTGCGCCTCCTTCACCACCCTGGGGTGGCATTGCCAGATAACCTTTCTCCGCGTGTTCGACCAGTACGCTGTCCCACAGAAATGAGCGTCCTTCCCAGTCTGCTGGCTGTGTTGTGCGCGGCGCTTTCATGATGCCCACGTCATGGCAGCGGGCGCAGGTATTTTCGTAGGCAGTCTTGCCCTCGGCCATTCTTTGATCGGTAGCCTGTGCGGCAGTGCCCGCCAAGGCCAATGCGCTCAGGGTGAGCATAAGTGGCAGTCGCATATCGTCGTTCCCCAATTCCAGTACTTTAGGTTACTCTAGGACAAATTCGGCCGCTTGTCCTTGCCTGAGAAAGACTCCGTTGATGCAGGTCAGAGAACAGAAGGCATAAAAGATCAATAACACGAGTTTGTCATGTATCCATTTCTGCCGCGGGCCCTGTTGTGGGGGCTGGGTGTTACTTTCTATCTACGGTATGGACTTGAGCCCACCGGCTGGTTGTTCTACGAGGCCTACCACGCGATCCATTTAGACTGGCTGTATCATGGGTATAGCGTGTTTCGAGGTGGCGGCTACTTGTTTGGCCTGTGGCCCTACCAATGGATGGCCTGCTCCTTTGCCGGTGCATTAGTTGGTCTGTTGGTGCTGTTTTTGGCGAATCGATCCCAACGCGCAGTTAAGGAACCACAATGAATCGCAGGGAATTTCTGCAGTGCGCAGCATTGATCAGCGCGGGTGCAACCGTTGCGCCCAAAGGCTGGACATTAAGCCAGGAGCAAAGCCGTTATCTGGCAGCCCGCCCACCCTATATCGATCAGGCGATGCCGGCGCTTTTTACCAGTGCCCAGCGTGCAACTGTGCGAGCCATGGCCGATCAGATTATTCCTCAAACCGATACGCCGGGAGCGCTGGATGCAGGCGCTGACCGTTTCATTGAGCTGATGGTGTCTGATTGGTTCAATGCAGCGGAGCAAAGACACTTCATGGTCGGGCTTGCCGAAATCTCGGAGCGCTCAGGGGGCGACTTTGCGGCACTGCCGCCTGCGCAGCAGTTGAGCTTGCTCGAGGCGTTGGAATCGGAGTCGACGGACGCCAACTGGTATGCCCCTTTCTCCACTATGAGGGTGTGGGATGATTCTGCACCCTTTATTTGTCAGTTCAAGGAGCTAACGGTTCTGGGCTTCACTTTGTCGGAGGTGGGCGCTACGCAGTTCTTGCGACCCAATCCCATGGGCACTTTGAATGGCGACCTGCCATTGGGGCCGGACGATCCTGCCTACGACAAGGAGAGCATGTTGCGCAGCTTTGCCGGAGAGGCGAGCCAATGAGTGAGACGCAGTTCGATGCGATCGTGGTTGGGTCAGGCATGTCGGGTGGCTGGGCCGCGAAAGAGCTCACGGAGAAAGGCCTGAAAGTACTGGTGCTGGATCGTGGCAGTATGATTCGCCACGGAGTGGACTATCTGGGGGAACATGCGGAGGCCTGGAAGCTGCCTTTTTATGGCATGCCCGATCGCGAACGTGCGGCGAGCGACTATCCCATCCAGAGTAAGAGCTTTGCCTTTTCTGATGCGACTATTCAGTACTTCAACAACGATCGTCAAAACCCCTATCTGCGCAATGAAGATAAGCCGTTTAATTGGATACGTGCTGATGTTGTTGGTGGTCGTTCGTTGCTGTGGGGTCGTCAGGTTTACCGGTGGAGCGAGCAGGACTTTCGCGCGAACGAGACGGATGGCCATGGCATACCCTGGCCCGTCGACTATGCAGATATTGCGCCATGGTATAGCCATGTCGAACGATTCATTGGCGTCAGCGGGGAGGCCGAAGGGTTTGAGCATCTACCTGACAGCGAGTTTCTGCCGGCGATGGACTACTACGCTGTAGAAAAAACCGTCAAGCAGCGGGTCAGGGAAAAGTTGCCGGATATCCCCATTACCATGGGGCGGGTTGCAATCCTGACGCAGGAGCACAATGGCCGCGCGCCTTGCCATTACTGCGGTCCCTGCCAGAGAGGCTGCTCTACCGGCAGTTATTTCAGTTCGCAGAGTTCGACCCTGCCCGCGGCGCAGGCCACCGGCAATATGACTCTGATGTCTGATCAGTTGGTGGAGCGACTGGTACACGATGGTACTGGCAGACGAATCACTGGTGTTAATGCGGTGAACACTCTGACCGGGGAGCGCACAACGTACTCAGCCAAGCTGGTGTTTTTGTGTGCGTCTACGCTGGCTAGCACACAGCTCATGCTGAATTCTCGCAGTGAGCTGCACCCCAACGGGTTATCCAATCGCAGCGGCGCGCTGGGTCATTACCTCATGGACCACCTCGCCATCAGCCATACTGGTGTGCTGGTAGATGATGTTGATACCTACTATCAGGGCAATCGGCCCAATGCCATGTACATCCCCCGGTTCCGTAATGTTGGTGGTCAGGATGCCGATGCCGACTTTGTTCGCGGCTATGGTTACCAGTCGCCGATGCTCCGGCCCGACTGGGAGTTTGCCTTCAATCGCAAGGGCTTCGGCGCGGACTACAAGGATGCTCTGCTGCGACCATCGCCCTATTGGGTGTGGGCGTTGCGCGCGTTTGTTGAGTGCCTGCCCCGAGCCGATAATCGCGTGTATCTGGATGCTGCCAAAAAAGATCGCTTTGGAATGCCCCTGCTGGCCACGGAGTTTGCCTGGGGTGATAACGAACGTGCGCTGGTCAAAGACAGCGCTGTTCAGGCGCAGAAGATTCTGCGGGCCGCAGGCGCGGTTTATTCGCTCATTGCCGATGGCTCGAAGCTGGATGAGGGCGGGGACGGCGTACACGAAATGGGTACTGCGCGGATGGGTAACGATCCTGCCACGTCCGTGCTCAATGGCTATAATCAGGCTCATGAGATCGACAACCTGTTCGTCACAGATGGTTCCTTCATGACCTCGGCGTCGTGTGTGAATCCGTCACTGACCTATATGGCGTTTACAGCGCGTGCCTGCGATTACGCCGTGAAGCAGCTGGTGGCGGGAAAGCTTGCCTAGCTGATGGGCAGAGCAGTGGTGTGTTTGATTTCCTCCATCACGAAGCCAGCATTCACATCAAACAGATCGGCCTGAATGAGTTGCTGGTACAGGTGGTCATAGCCCGGCATGTCTTTGACGACCGCTTTTATCAGATAGTCTACCTCGCCACCCATGCGATAAACCTCAAGCACCTCATCCAGGTCCTCGACCACCTGGCGGAACTTCTTCGCCCATTGCTTGTTGTGTTGATTGGTTTTGATCGAGATAAATACAGTCAACGAGAGGCCCAGAGCGGCCGGATTGAGAAGACTCACGCGACTGCGTATGACGCCGGATTCCTCGAGTTTCTGAACCCGGCGCCAGCAGGCCGATTTGGAAATATTTACCCGCTCTGACAGGTCGCCGATAGAGAGGCTGGCATCTTCCTGCAGCAGAGCTAGCAATTGCTTGTCGGTTCTGTCCATCGTTTCGACCTTTGGTCACAAAATGGGAAAATATTCTAATAAATATATATATACTGAAATTAAATACCAGTAAATCTGTATTTTGATCAAATATGGGCACAATGTTTCTCGAGGGCCAACCTATACTGACAAGCTCGTTAGTGAGGGACTTTTAATGCCAACAACGATTGAAAAAATTCGCAGCAGTGTCATTGGAGCCAATAGAGCGATAACTACGCCGTTTGGTGAGAAGCCGCTGGTCTACGCCGACTATACGGCTTCTGGTCGTGCTCTGGGGTTTATCGAAGATGCCATACGAGAGCAGGTGCTGCCCTATTACGCCAACACGCATACCGAGACTTCGTATACGGGCGCTCGCACCACGGCGCTGCGCGAGGAGGCGCGTGCGATTATCCGCGCCAGTGTGAATGGTACGGCTGCTGACAAGGTGATTTTCTGTGGTGCTGGCGCTACCGCCGCCATCAATAAACTGGTTGATATTCTGAACCTGCGATTGCCGGCGGATCTATCGGACCGGCATGGACTGGCTGACATGATTCCGGACGCTGAGCGACCGGTGGTTTTCATCGGCCCCTACGAACACCACTCGAACGAGTTACCCTGGCGTGAGAGCATTGCCGAGGTCGTTGCCATTCCCCTGGACAGCGAGGGCCAGATTGACGCCACTAATCTTGAGGCGCAGCTGGCACGCTTTGCCAGCAGGAAGCTGCTGATCGGTAGTTTCTCGGCTGCCTCCAATGTGACAGGCATTAAGAGCAATGTTCACTCGATTACAGCATTGCTAAAACAATACGGCGCTTTGGCATTCTGGGATTACGCTGCTGCAGGGCCGTATGTGAGTATCGACGTGAATGGTGAAACGCCAATCGATGCCGTCTTCCTATCACCGCACAAATTTGTGGGCGGGCCCGGTACACCCGGTGTACTGGTAGTAAAGGATTCCTTGCTGGGCAACCGTGTGCCGGCCGTTGTGGGCGGTGGCACGGTTGCCTACGTCACACCCGAGGATCATGTGTTTCTGGCTGATGCTGAGCGTCGTGAGGAGGGTGGAACGCCGGCTATAGTTGAGTCGATCCGCGCCGGGATGGTGTTCGCGCTACAACAGAGTGTTGGCACCCAGGTGATAGAAACGCGAGAGCATGAATTGATCAGCCGTGCGTTGGCGCGACTACAGGCCTGCCCCACGATTGAGGTTCTTGGTAGTGTGGAGGCGCAGCGACTGTCAATTGTATCGATGCGGTTCAAGCACGGTGAGCGCGATCTACACTACGGTTTTGTTGTTTCACTCTTGAACGATCTGTACGGCATTCAGGTGCGCGGTGGTTGCTCCTGCGCAGGACCCTATGGCCATAGCCTGCTCAATATGGATATGCGCTATAGCAAGGCCCTGGAGACTCAGATTCGCAGTGGCTCAACCTTGTTGCGCCCGGGATGGGTACGTTTGAATTTTAATTACTTCATCAGTGACGCGGAGTTCGAATACCTGCTGGGCGCGCTTGAAACCATCGCTGAGCATGGTTGGCGATTACTTCCCTGCTATCAGTACGATGAGGCGTCAGGCGTGTGGCGATACCAGGGCGCAGAGGTGTCACCCAGGGTTTCATTGCTCGACTGCCTTGGCAATACAGCAGGCGCTGCCATGTCGGCGACATTTGTAGAGTCTGAGTTTGCCGGTTTTGCAGAAACCGCCAGAGCAGAGCTGCTCTGCACACGCAATGCAGTCACAATCAGAGATCCGGAACTTGGAGCTGACGCCGAGGCCTTACGTTGGTTTGTACTGCCCTCCGAGGTGGCTTGTGAGCTTGAATTGCCACGTGCGGGCGTTGCCTGATCGGGTATACTTCTGGGCGATTGTACTCATCGCTATTTTTTTGCTCAGGAGATAATAATGTCAATGTTCATCAGAAAGTTGAAACACTCCATGCTGATCGGGTTGATGAAAACTCTGTCAGGCTTGGCTCCTGCAGCCAGCTACATGGCTTTTGCTGGCAGCGGCAGCTCGCGCCAACTCTGTGATCACATCATGCGCAGTGGCGCCAAACGCGTACTGGTTGTCACCGATGCTGCGCTGCGTGAGTTGGGCGTCGTTGATCAGGCCACTGCAGCGCTTACCGAAGCCGGCATCGAAGTCGCCGTGTACGATGGCGTTCTGCCCAACCCCTCCTTTACGCATGTGTCTGAGGGCGTGGCAATGCTTAAACAGGCAGGCAGCGAAGTCGTATTGGCGATTGGTGGCGGCTCATCAATCGATGCAGGCAAGGTGATTGCGGCAGCGGCCACCAACGCAGACAACCCCCAGGACTGGATAGGCCATGGCAAAATCAAAGCAGATGCATTGCCCATCTATGCCATACCTACCACTGCTGGTACAGGCTCCGAGGCAACCATGGGAGCCGTGATATCAAACCCACAATCTGGTGAGAAGAGCGTTATCGCCGGCGCTACCTTGTTACCCTCTGCCTGCGCCATTGACTCTGATGTCATGTTGGGCCTGCCGGCATCGATTACGGCGGCCACCGGTATGGATGCGCTGACACACGCCATAGAGGCCTATATCGGAATCTGGGATAGTGGCACACGCACGGAGAACGCTCGTGCGGCCATCAGCTTGATTTTCGAACATCTTGAAACAGCCTGCAGCGACGGTACCAATCGATCGGCGCGCGATGCCATGGCCATGGCGGCATATTATGCGGGTATGGCAATCAACCAGGTGAACGTTGGCAATGTGCATGCCATCGCGCATCAGTTGGGCGGAAAATACGGCATCCCACATGGCTTGGCTAACGCTCTGGTGTTACCGCATGTGCTGGAATTCTGTCGGGAAGATGCGCAGCCCAAACTGGCGGAGTTGGCCACATTGATCGGGGTCGGTGAGCCCGGTGCCAGCCAGGAGCAGTTGGCGTACAGCTTTATCGGCGCGGTGAAAGATCTGCGCACCGCCGTTCATATTCCGGATAAGTCTGACCAGATCAAGGCGCAGGACTATGACTACCTCACTGATCTGGCGGTGGCAGAAGGCGGTACTTATCCGGTGCCTCGCTTGCTCGATCGTGACAGTACGATTGCAATACTTACCAGCATAACGGCCTGATCTGTTACGGGCACCCGGTTGCGCGGCTGCCCGTCAAATCAGAGTGCTTTGAGCCAGTCGCGGGTCTGATCGATAAAGGCCTGAAATTGGGGTGTGGGACCTTCCGAGCAGGCAAAGCCATGCTCAACGTCCTCGTAGTGTTTGTAGTTCACCGTTACCCCAGCATCCTCGCACTTTTGTGCAAATTGTTTGCCTTCGTCTCGCAGCGGATCGCGCTCTGCGGTAATCAACAGTGTGGGTGGTAACGAGGATAGGTTGCTTGCGTGCATTGGCCTGGTAATGGCGGCTTCGTCGCCGTCTGGCGCTGCTGACCCAAGGTAGGTATCCCAGAACCAGAGCATGACATCGCGCGTGAGCGCCTGACCGGTGGCGCGTTCCTCGTAAGACGCATAAGGCACACTGTAGTGATCGACCACGGGGTAGATCAGTATCTCCCCAGCCACTTTACTGGCAGCAGATTCATCCAGGGAAAGCGCAGAGCAGACGGCGAGGTTACCACCGGCGCTGTCGCCAGCAAGAACAATCCTGCCGTTTGATGGCCCCAGCTCTTCGACATGTTCAGCGATCCAGTGGGTTGCCGCCAGGCAGTCCTCATGTGCGGCTGGAAAGGTGTGCTCAGGCGCAAGTCGGTAGTCGATGGCGACAAGCGTACAACCTGTGTGATGGCTGTAGGCCTGGCAGAAGTAGTGATGGGTACGCAGGTCGCCAATCACCCAGCCGCCGCCGTGAAAATACACGATAAGGGGCTTATCGCCACCATTGGCCTGAGCGTATACACGTGCGCCCAGGTTGCCCGCGTTGGTGGGTAACTGGCGAACACTGTGCGCTACAGTCGGTGTCTTGCCGCGCCAGCTCAGCCAGCTGCCAAAACGATAGAACAGCCTGAAGAAACCTACGCGAAGAGTTTGCATCATGGTTGTTGACTCCTTCCTCTAGGGGTGACCGTGTTCCTGTAGCGGGTGATGAGCGTTAGTCGAATTGCGCGGTCTCGGGAATCTGCTGATACCAGTCCACACCGTGCTCGTCTCGATGGCGAGAGATTCGCCGCCTGCCTAGCAAGCAGTTCAGGTGAGCCAAGGCTTCGCCGGTTGCCATACCCACCATACCTTCATCGATTTCGCGGTTGAACAGCGGTGGAAAGCAATCCACGGCTCGCTTGGGTTCATCCAGGAAATTGAACAACTCAGACAGGTCCCGTTTGTGAGACTCAATGATCTGGCTCAGGCGCACATGCAATCCATAGAAGGGTGCCTCATGAGCAGGCAGCACCAGAACGTCGTCGGGGAGTATCTCGCGGATGCGTGCATTGGAGCGCAACCAGTCCTTCAGCGGGTCACCCTCGGGCTCGGTGGGAAACACGCTGACGTTCGGGGTGATGCGCGGCAACACCTGGTCGCCCGCGATCAGTATTTTCAGACCCGGGCAATACAGGCAGGCGTGCTCGGGAGAATGCCCGCTGCCTACTATCACCTGCCAGTAGCGACCATTGACGGAGAAAGTCTCGCGATCAACCAGTCGCCGGTAACTGTCGGGCAGACGGGAAATGGAGCGGCCGAAGTTGCCGAATTTACGTCGATAGCGCTCGATCTGCTCCTCGGTGTACCCAGCCGCACGATAAAAGTTAATGCCTGCAGCCGGCGCTTCACGATCCGTATCGCTTGCCATCGCCCGGCACATGAGAAATTCCTCGCGGGACATCCACAAGTCACAGTCAAATTGCTGCGTGAGCCAACCCGCCAGGCCAACGTGGTCGGGGTGCATATGTGTGCAGATAACGCGCTTGACGGGCTTGTTGGCCATGAATCCGGTGAATAGAGATTCCCAGATGCCACGCGCCTGACTGATATTCAGGCAGGTATCCACGATCGTCCAGCCGTCGTCATCCTCCAATAGCCACAAATTAATATGGTCCAACGACATGGGCATGGGGAAACGCAGCCAGTAAACGCCCTCGGCCACAGCCAGCGGCTCGCCGGGCTTGGGAGCCTCTGTTCGCCCCCAGGGATATTGCAATCCGCGGTAGTTTTCAGCGGCTTCAGCGAGCATTTGCGTGTATCCATTTTTGCAACAGGATGCCAATAGTGGGTGCTTGCAGCGCACCTGTCCAGCCGCAGTTAGCAGCCCTGCCGATTTCGCTCTTTTTTGTGACCGCATTTTCAATTGCGCCTTGCATGCATGAACGGATATGCACTTGCCAAAGGCAATCGTGTGACCTGCATCACAATTTTATAGTCATGATTAGTCTTTGGAGGATCAATTTGCGTTACTTGAGAGCCGGGTGGCGATTGGAACCCCCCTGCATGGCGACTTAAAGGAAGTGAAATGGCGAGCTGGCATACCAAAATGAAAGATATGGTGCGTGATCTGCGCGCCCAGACCCGTCGTTTGAAAGACACGGTCGATGAGCGCCGGCTGGCTGTGAATATTGCGCCCATCAATGATCGGCGCAAAAGCCGACAATCAGTGACCAAGCCAGCACCCAAGTCATACGAGTGGATCATCGAGGCCGAATCAGGGCCACTCAAGGGCATGCGTTACGCAGTCGCTGCGCCAGTTGTGCTTGGGCAGTCTGCCGACTGTGACCTCACGCTCATGGCGTCGCAGGTGTCGCTCCATCATACGAGGCTCACGCTGGAGCGCTTTACCCTGTATGTGGAAGACATGGAGTCTGCTATTGGCACTTTGCTTAATGGAGAGCCGCTCGTTGGCCGGCAGCCACTGCAGCATGGCGACAATATCCAGATTCATGACAGCCGGTTTCGCGTGTCGGTCGGGTTCTTTCGGGAAAACAGCCTCGACCCTCATGCCTTGCATGCGCACGACGTTGAACCAGGGGCCGTTGCAAGCATCCACTGATCGTGCGGTAGTATCGCCGTGCACCTCCAGCAGGCCGAACTGCTGCCGACTGTCTGCCGCTAGTTGATGCGGATTCTAGGCGGCGGCCCCCTGATCGTCCAAAGCGGACACGTAGCGAGCGCGAGGCCTGATCAGGCGGCTATCCTGCCTGAACTCCAGAAAATGGGCGATGTAACCGTAGACCCTGGCCATGGCGAACATAGCGGTAAAATTCCGGGTGGGAATACCCAGGCTGTGGAAGACCGCGCCTTTGTAGAACTCGACATTGGCCCAGATTTCCTTGCCGCGCGCCGAAAATGCTGCCTGACACGCCTCCTCTACGGCCACCAGTGTGGCCAGCAGCTGCTTACTTTCCGGGTTCTGGCATAGCGTCACCGCCATTGGTTTGAGTAGCCTGGCGCGCGGGTCAACGGTTCGATATTCTCGGTGGCCCATGCCCATGATCTTCTCACCGCGCGCGAGCGTCTCAGTGACATAGTCTGCCGCGGCGTCAGGGCTTCCTACGGCCATTGCCATCTCCAATGCTGCCTGGTCAGCGCCGCCGTGCAATCGGCCATACAAGGTACCGATTGAGGCGGAGATAGACGATTGAATGGGGGCCAGTGTGCTGGCACAGACTCTACCGGCGAAGGTGCCGGCATTGAAGCTGTGCTCCATTT
>CALINF010000095.1 GCA_938045215.1 uncultured Halieaceae bacterium
TGCTCTCTGTCGCTCTTGCTTGCCATTGCGGTTACCGCAGTACCTGCCAGAACAACACCCATTACCGTTACCATTAATTTCTTCATTGCAAAGCACCTCCCTATAGGTTGCAGGAGAATACTAACCATTCCCATATACGCACGTAATATCCGCAAATGATCTGCTGCGTTGCATTTTTGGGCAGGGGTAGTGCGGGTCGCCGTTTATGGCTACTGCGCTGGCCGTGTATCAATCTGGTGGCGGATTTGATTAAACTCCTCGAAGATGATTTCGCGTAGAACGCGCATTCTCGCGCTCAGGCGCAGGTCTTTATGGGTCAAAACCCACATATCCATCTGATGCACAATGGTTGCACCGGGTACGCGCACAATATTGGGCTCGTAGTACGCCGAAAAGCAGGGTAAGTAGGCCATTCCCATCTGGTAATGTAATGCCTCAACCAGAAGATTAATATCCGTAATGGCGTGCCGCACGGGTAGATCCGGGTAGTCCACCTTGTCCAGCCAGTCCTCTACCCCCGTGCCTGGGGACTTACCAATCCAGGTGAGGTGCGACACGTCTGAAGGGTCATCCGGGTTCAGCAGATCGCGATGCACATAGGTAGAGGCGGTCAGCGGGGACAGCAGGCGACCAATAAGATAATCCGGTGGTGACTGTCCCGCCGGCAGCACCCGAATCGCGATGTCCGCCTCTCGCCGGCTAAGATCCAGTGACTCGGTGCTGGGCATCAGCTCCAGCTCGATCGCAGGGAAATTGTCCGCAAACTCACTGAAGCGATTCATCAGGAACCCGATACCTGAAATGGGCGGCAAAGTCAGGCGAATAGCACCTTCGAGCTCCTGATCACCACCTGTAATCTTGCGCTCCGCTGCATTGATTAGCTCTTCCACGTGCTCGGCGGTGGGCAACAGCCGCTCGGCGGCAGAGGTCATCTTATAGCCATCCGGGGTTCTGTCGAACAGGCGCGTGCCAAGATCACGCTCAAGATCGTCCAGACGACGCGTCACTGTGGAATTGCTAACCCCCAGCGCTTGCGCGGCACCCCGCGCAGAGCCCTTCCGGCTCAGCGCTATCAGCACTTTCATGTCGTTCCAATCCACGCTTGCCTCCCGGTCACAGTAGAACCCGCATCTTCTTGTAAGCGTGAAAGGAACGCAACTGCCCCAACTAACTGCAACACTGCTATCATCCTGTCGCAAAGCCCTTTCACGCCGGCCAACTCGTAACATGGATTCTATCGATCAATCACCCATCAACGCCGAGCTCATTACCCAACTGCAACCGCTTCTGGCATTGCACTACGAGCTATCCGGCACGCTAACGGCTCTGCCCGGAGACCGCGACAATAACTTCCAGTTACGCTGCCCGACGGGTAAGAAGTACGTAGCGAAGCTAATGGACGTCAGCTGCTCGAAACAGGCTGTGAGCTTTCAGGTAGAAGCGCTGTTACACCTGCGAGCCAGCAATACCAACATTGTGCTCCCCCATGTTCTTCCTGCCCTTTCCGGCGAGTATTTTTTGCCTGTGAGAGTTAAGAATGAAAAGCGAATCCTGTGGGTACTCAATTGGTGCGATGGACAACTATTGGCCCGGTTTTCGCCGCGACACGGCGAGTTGGCACACAGTTTTGGTACAACCTTAGCGCGACTGGATAGCCACCTGAGTAACTTCACTCACCCGGCGATGCGAGATGGCCATCGCTGGGAGCTCACTCGTGCGCTGGATCACGAGAAGCGGCTGGGCTCTATCAGCGGAGATATGCAAACTCTGGCTCGCCACGCGCTAAACCAATTCGAATCGGAATTTGAATCTGCCAGCGAGAAGCTGCGCTGGGGCGTTGTGCACAACGACGCCAACGACTACAACGTACTGGTCGATGTTGGCATAGATAACGGTAGTGTTAGCCCCAAAGTCTGCGGCCTGTTTGATTTTGGCGACATGTCCTATCAGCCCGTGGTCTGTGATCCCGCCATCGCACTCGCCTACCTGATTCTGGATGAAGTCGATCCACTGCGCGTATGCAGCGACTTCCTTCGCGGCTACACAGAGGTCAATCCGTTGACCACCGATGAGATTGCCCTCCTGTTCACGCTGATCAAGGCAAGACTCGCAGTCAGTATTGCGATATCCAGCCAGCGCCAACTTGAGGAGCCCGATGATCCTTACATTGTTATCAGCCAGAAACCGGCAATCGACGCGCTGACCCGTTTATCGGCAATCGCCGACGATGTGGCAACAGCTGTGTTCCGTGAGGCCTGTGGCTTACCTGCAGTGGCACATGCCGACCAGGCCTTGGCATGGCTGCAGAGCCAACAAGCCACGCTGGAGCCTGTGGTAGCGCACCGAGATAATTTCCACCGAATAGACCTGAGTATCGGCAGCCTGTTATTGGGTGCAGACCCGGCCAACGCGGAGTTGGCGCGTCTGACAAGGCTCATAGACAACGATATGCAGTCCGCGGGAGTCACTGTGGCCTATGGCTGCTATGGCGAACCACGGGGAATTTATGACACCCCCGCTT
>CALINF010000096.1 GCA_938045215.1 uncultured Halieaceae bacterium
GCCAGATCGCACCACCTATATCTGAAGATAGTCGCTGTTTGCCAGTTTGTAGAGGCATGGCGGCTATTTTCAACACGGCGCACATCGGGTATAACCTCACAAGCACATAACAACGTCGCAGCCGCTGCTTGATATCAACTGAGGAACCCTCCATGAAGAAAAGCACTCTCATCCTAGCGGGAATCACTGTTCTGGCAGTACTGCTCTACACCCAGCGCGCCGCGCTCATCGAGCGCCTCATGGCAAGGGGGCTTGAAGCCCGCCTGAGTGCCAATGCTCTGGAGGAGCTTGAAGACGGCCTGCACCTGGCTCTGTGCGGCGCCGGCGGCCCGATGCCCGCGCCCAACGCCTCTGGGCCCTGCGTGGCAGTGGTTGCCGGAAACCGATTGTTCATCGTCGATGCAGGCACTGATGGATTGCGAAACCTCGGCCGAATGGGTTATCCCACAGGCGGTATTGAAGCGGTATTTCTTACTCACTTTCACTCAGATCATATCGATGGCCTTGGTGAGTTGGCCACTATTCGCTGGGTCAGTGCAGCCAACACCACCCCGCTGGCCGTGTACGGACCACAAGGCGTAGAGCAAGTGGTGGCTGGATATAACACCAGCTACGCGCAGGACAAGGTGTATCGACATGATCACCACGGCGATACAGTGGCACCGCTCAGTGGGGCCGGTATGATCGCCAAACCTTTTACTCAGCCGGAGCTCGGGGAGCTCGCAGTGCTTTTCGATGAAGATGATTTAACCATCGAAGCATTGGCGGTAGACCATAAACCTATCAGCCCCGCAGTGGGTTATCGTTTCACCTACAAGGGTCGATCACTGCTGATCACCGGGGACACAGTCAAGCTACCCAATATTGAAAAGTTTGCCACGGGCGTGGATTTACTGGTGCACGAAGCACTCGCACCCAACCTGCTGAATATGATGCACGACGCCGCCACCAAGGTGGGCAATGACGTGCTGGCCAAGGTGGCACACGATGTGCTGGACTATCATGCAAGCCCCGTGGAAGCAGCCGAGACTGCACGAGATGCAGGCGTGGGCCATTTGCTGTATTACCACATCGTTCCGCCACTGGTCATTCCCGGGCAGGAGATCCTGTTCCTGAACGGCGCGCAGGACATCTTCAGCGACTACACCGTGGGACAAGACGGCACCGCATTCTCACTACCGGCAGGGTCGGACGCCATTATTCAAACCAGCAAGGGACTCTAGGCCTGATTACAGATACCGGGGTTCGGGTTTCACATCCGAACCCCGGTTCAGCGGTATGTTTCACATCCGGTGATCAGGTACCGGTAAAACTGGAGGGTCGTTTCTCAACGAAAGCGTGCATCGCCTCCTTGAGATCATTGGAGTTGAGCGTGGTTACCATCGTCCACAAGCCATTGAGCAACAGGCTTTGCTCTGTGGTCATATCCTCGCTCTGCTGCAAGATAAACTTGGTTCCGCGCACCGCCAATGGGGCGTTGGCTGCGATCTCACCAGCAAGCTCCAGCGCAGCAGCATAAACTGCGTCTGCATCGGCATAGACGTCATTCACCAGTCCTATCTTTTCGGCTCGCTGTGCGTCAATGTCCTTACCGGTATAGGCCAATTCTGCGACCTGCCCCGCCGTCACAATTGCTGGTAGGCGCTGCAGCGTGCCGACATCCGCTACAATGCCAATTTTGGTTTCTCGCACACTGAAAATCGAGTCTTGCGTGGCCAGTCGAATGTCGCAGGCCGTCACCAGATCCATACCAGCACCAATACAGTGCGAATGAATAGCCGCGATGACAGGCACGGGGCATTTTGCTACCGAACTGATCGAGTCCTGAAACGCTCGCGTTGCGGCAATCTGTTTAAGGCTTGCACTAGCTGCTGATAGCCCTTTCTTCGAGTCGTCACCTCCCGTACCCATAAGAGAGCTCAAGTCGATACCCACAGAAAAACTTTTACCTCGCCCTGCAATAACGACTGCACGAATCTCGGTATCGGCGGCTATAGCAGCCATCGCCAGCGGGATGTCGTTTACCATCTCATGCGACATAGCGTTACGTTTTTCCGGGCGATCCAGCCACAGGGTGGCGATCTGCCCATTAACTTCCAGGCTCAGTACGTTTGACGAAAAACTCACAGATCTCTCCTACTTAGTTGTTTTAGCCGACACCTGTCAGCTTTTTCATTAACCGGTTCATACCACCAATCCAGCGACCATAGTCAGCCGTTTTGCGCTGCATGTACTGCACGACCTCTGGATGAGTGAGTATCAAAAAACGTTCCTCTGCCAATGCCTCAATAACGATTCCTGCCAGCTCATCAGGCTCCATCATGCCATCGACACTGGCCGCTGCAACGCTGTCATTAGCCGATGCTGTCATAGGCGTTCGCACTGCCTGTGGGCAAAGCACAGACACATTGATGCCCTCATGTGCGTGATGAATCGCCAGCCATTCGGCAAACCCCACGGCGGCATGTTTGGTGACCGCATAGGCAGCACCACCAATCTGGCTTAGCAATCCGGCCGCCGAGGCGGTATTGAGCAGGTAGCCACTGCCACGCTCGACCATACGCGGCACAAGATGACGCGCAGCATATACATGGGACATCAGGTTTACATCCCAGCTCGTTTGCCACTCGCTATCGGGTGATGCAGGGCTTGGCCCCAGACCCACGCCGGCATTTGAACAAAACAGATCGATAGGGCCATAGTCTGCTTCGGTGTCCTCGATCACCCGCTGTATATCCGCTTCAACGGCCACGTTGGCCGTCATCGCCACACCACCGATAGCTTGCGCGACTGCCGCCGCGTTTTCCGCGTTCATGTCCACCACGACAACCTGCCTGGCGCCCTCGGCCATGAAGCGTGTGGCAAGTGCTTTGCCTATACCGCTGCCACCACCAGTGACTACGGCAATCTTATCTTTGAGTTCCATCGTTGTGTAACCTCTGTCAGTTGGGCCAGCAATTGTCGCACTTCGTGACAGCTGAGCACTGCCGTCAATCCCTCAGAGGGTCGACATATCGATGACGAAGCGATACTTCACGTCGCCACTGACCACCCGGTCATACGCGGCGTTAATGTCCTGCATCGCGATCTCTTCGATATCACAAGTTATGTTGTGCTGCGCGCAGAAATCCAGCATCTCCTGTGTTTCGGCTATGCCGCCTATACCCGAACCTGCTATACGCCGGCGATTGGCAAGCAGCAGGCCTGCATGCATTTCCTCCAGCGGTTCAATAGCGCCTACCAGAACCATCGTACCGTTGCGCGCCAACAAGCCCAGGTAGGCATTGAGATTATGTTTTACCGGCACCGTGTTGAGCAGAAAATCGAAGGAGCCCAGATGCGCCTTCGTTGCACTTCGATCCGTCGATAGCAGAACATCCTTCACGCCCAGGCGTTTGGCGTCCTCTCCTTTCTCGGGCGAGGTGGTAATCATCGTGACATCTGCCCCTAGCGCAACCGCAAACTTGATCCCCATATGACCAAGCCCACCCAGACCAATAACGCCAACTTTATCGCCCTTGCCAATATTCCAGTGTTTCAGTGGCGACCAACTGGTTATGCCTGCACACAACAACGGCGCCGCGCTCGCTGGATCCAGTTGCTCAGATACTTTCAGCACAAACTCATCGCGCACCACGATACTTCTGGAATAACCGCCGAAGGTTGGGCCACCAATAACAGGCTCTATGCCACCGTAAGTGCCAACCATTCCAGCTTCACAGTATTGCTCATCGCCATCGTGACAGGCGCTGCACTGCATACAGGCATCCACCATACAACCTACGCCAACAAGATCGCCGACTCGATGTCGGCTGACTTGCGGTCCTACTGCGCTGACGCGACCAATGATTTCATGTCCGGGAACGAAGGGATAGTGAGAGCGTCCCCAGTCATTGCGCGCAGTATGAATATCACTGTGACAGACGCCACAGTGGGTTATCTCGATTAACACATCGTCGGGCTGAAGATCCCTGCGGGCAATCTCAAACGGTTGCAGGCTCTCTTCTGCGCCCTGGGTGGCGTATGCGGCTACTTTCACAGTGAATCTCCTTAAGACAAGGACTTGTTACAGGTTCAGGCACACTGAACACACTGCAGGCAGTGTAGACTCCTGCGCCAGCGAACGCGACTTTCCGAAGCCAGTACCCCAATGAAGATCTCAAGTAGCAGGCAAAAAAAATGACGACGTCATAGACGTCGCCATTTCTGCTTGCCACGACTACTGCTGGGCAGTAGATGGGCTGCTCAGAGGTCGAACCTGTCGAGCGTCATTACCTTGGTCCAGGCATCGACGAAGTCGCGCACGAACTTCTCTTTGCCATCGTCAGCCGCATACACTTCTGCTATCGAACGAAGCTCGGCATGCGAACCAAACACCAGGTCAACCGGAGTCGCGGTCCACCTGAGATCTCCTGAAGTTCGATCACGACCTTCGTACAGACCCTCTGCTTTGTCCGACTTGCTCCACTGGGTAGACATGTCGAGCAGGTTCACAAAGAAGTCATTACTGAGCTGTCCCGGTTTGTTTGTAAGCACACCGTTGCTGGATTTGCTCACATTGGCATTAAGCGCACGCATACCACCTACAAGAACGGTCATTTCAGGTACTGTCAGGTTTAAGGTATCTGCTCTGTCGACCAACATATCTGTCGGTGAACGCAAGCTGTCAGCACTGTAATAATTACGAAACGCATCAGCATCAGGCTTCAACATCGAGAAGGATGTGATATCGGTCTGTTTCTGAGATGCATCGGTACGTCCCGGTTTAAAGGGTACTGTCACTTTGTGCCCCGTATCTTTTGCTGCTTTCTCAATTGCAGCTGCGCCGCCGAGTACGATAACGTCTGCCATCGACACTTTCTTATCACCGGACAGATCATCGTTAAAGTCTTCTCGAACCGCTTCGAGTTTCTTCAAGATCTTAGCGAGCGACTTTGGCTCATTAACTGGCCAGTCTTTCTGCGGGGCCAGGCGAATACGTGCACCGTTAGCACCACCACGCATATCCGTATCACGGAATGATGA
>CALINF010000097.1 GCA_938045215.1 uncultured Halieaceae bacterium
CCATCGTCTGCATGCCATAACAGATGCCCAGCAGGGGCAGGCCCATATCGAATATCTCTACCGGTGCTCGCGGAGAATCTTCCGCAGCGACAGATTCCGGCCCACCCGAGAGAATAATGCCGCTGGGTGCAAACGCACGGATCTCTTCGATAGAGGTATCCCATGAGCGAATCTCACTGTAGACACCCACTTCGCGTACTCGTCGTGCGATTAATTGAGTGTATTGGGAGCCAAAGTCGAGAATAAGAATTTTCTGGGCGTGAATATCTGCGCTCATTTCGATACCTGATTGCCGTAGCGTCTGTAGTGCGCACTAGGTGTGCGCGTCGAAACTAAAACGGGGCCCGAAGGCCCCGCCGTGTATCCATAAGGCTAGCGAACCGGGTAGTTCGGCGCCTCTTTGGTGATCGACACGTCGTGAACGTGGCTCTCCAGCATGCCAGCTGCAGTCACCCTGACAAACTCCGGCCGTGTACGCATTGATTCAATGTCGCTACTGCCGGTGTAGCCCATCGCAGAGCGAACGCCACCCATCAGCTGGTGAACAATCGCTGACACCGGCCCTTTGTATGGCACGCGGCCCTCAATACCCTCCGGAACGAGCTTTTCAGAGCCTTTGCTGGCGTCTTGAAAATAGCGATCTGAGGACCCCTGGGTCTTGGACATGGCACCCAGCGAACCCATTCCTCGGTAGGCTTTATAGGTTCGGCCCTGGTACAGCTCTACTTCTCCCGGGGCCTCTTCTGTACCGGCAAACATGCTACCCATCATGATCGAATGAGCACCTGCTACCAATGCCTTGGCGATGTCGCCGGAAAAGCGGATACCGCCATCGGCAATAATCGGCACGTCCTGGTTTCGCAGTCCTTCACACACATTCGCAATGGCGCTGATCTGGGGAACACCAATACCTGTAACAATTCGCGTGGTGCAGATTGATCCGGGACCAATGCCTACCTTAACGCCATCTGCGCCCGCATCTACTAATGCCTGCGCTGCTGCTGCCGTAGCGATGTTTCCGCCAATCACTTCAATCGACGGATAATCCGCCTTGATCATGCGCACCCGCTCAATCACATTACGTGAGTGCCCGTGAGCGGTGTCTACCACCAGCACATCCACTCCGGCCTTGATGAGCGCGGCTACCCGATCATCGGTATCAGGACTGGTTCCTACCGAAGCGCCAACCCGCAATTGCCCGTAGGAGTCTTTACAGGCGTGGGGAAAGCTTTCGGCCTTATCAAAATCCTTCACAGTGATCATGCCGGTGAGATCAAAATTATCGTTCACCACCAGGATTTTCTCGATACGATACTGATGCAGCAATTGCTGAACCTGCTCGGAGCTCGCACCCTCCTTCACCGTCACCAACTGTTCTCGTGGTGTCATGATCGCAGATACAAGCTTGAGAGGATCGGCTTCGAAGCGCAGATCGCGACGTGTCACGATTCCTACCAGATCTTCACCATCGAGCACCGGCACACCCGATATGCCGTTGGCTTGAGTAAGCTCTTTCAACTCTCCCAGCGTGGCGGACTGCTGAATCGTGATCGGATCTTTGACAACGCCGCTTTCAAATTTCTTTACCCGGCGAACCTGCTCCGCCTGTTCCGCGACCGTCATGCTCTTATGAATAATGCCGATGCCACCTTCCTGCGCCATGGCGATGGCCAATCGAGACTCGGTCACGGTGTCCATAGCGGCAGAAACAAGCGGCAGATTCAGTGATATCCCGCGGGTCAGCTGGGTTTTGAGGGAAACATCTGTTGCAATTACCTCAGAGTAGCCTGGCAACAGCAGAACATCATCGAACGTCAGGGCTTCCTGGGCAATTCGCAGCATTAAGGCCTCTCCTGCTAGCAGGTCAAAGTTAAACGTGTAATTATAAATCCTTGGACCATGCAAGGTAAACATGAGTTCGCACTCTTAATGAGCCGCGAACAATCAGGCAGGATCGTGACCAACCCCTTCAGCGACAGCCCTCCGCCACCGGCACTCACCGTCAGCCAACTCAATCGACAGGCCAAAAACCTGCTCGAGAGCCACTTCGACTTCGTCTGGGTTGAAGGCGAGATCTCCAATTTTGCCTCACCCTCTTCAGGCCATTGGTACTTTTCGCTGAAAGATGGCAATGCCCAGGTGCGCTGTGCCATGTTTCGCAACCGTAACCAGCGAGTAAAGTTCACACCCGACAACGGTGATGCTATTCGCCTGCGGGCGAGAGTCTCACTCTATGAGGGTCGGGGCGAGTTTCAACTCATCGTTGAGCATCTGGAACACGCAGGCGCGGGGGCGTTGCAGGCGGCCTTTGAGAAGCTCAAGACCAGGCTTGCTGCCGAGGGCCTGTTCGATCAGGCGTTGAAAAAGCCGCTACCCGAGCAGGTTTCCCGGCTTGGCGTTATCACCTCACCGACCGGCGCTGCTATCCACGACATCCTAACGGTGTTGAAACGGCGCTGCCCCGCTATCGAGGTCTACATTCTGCCGGTTGCGGTCCAGGGAGAAGGCGCTGCGGCCGAGATCTGCGCGGCGATCGAACGGGTCAATCGCCTGCAGAGCAGCGGTGAGATCAACCTCGACGCACTGATCGTGGGCCGTGGCGGCGGCTCATTGGAGGATCTGTGGGCTTTCAACGAAGAG
>CALINF010000098.1 GCA_938045215.1 uncultured Halieaceae bacterium
TACCGCGCGTCTGGTGCGGGTGGTCAGCATGTTAACAAGACCGACTCGGCAGTGCGGCTAACGCACCTGCCTACCGGCATCGTGGTGGAATGCCAGGATGAGCGCTCGCAGCACAAGAACCGCGCCAGAGCGATGTCGCTACTGGCGGCAAAGCTACTGTCCAGCGTTGAAGACAGGCAGGCTGCCGAGCAGGCTGAGCAGCGTCGTAACCTGGTAGGGACAGGTGACCGGTCTGACCGCATCCGAACCTATAACTTCCCGCAGGGGCGTGTCACTGATCATCGCATCAACCTGACGCTGTATAAGCTGGCCGAGGTCATGGAAGGTGATCTGGGCGCAATCGTGGGACCGCTGCGCCAGGAACATCAGGCTGATCTACTGGCAGCGCTGGCCGACTAAGCCGCCAAAAAAATGCCCACTGTTAAGGAGCTCCTGCGAGCCACAGATGTGCTTCCCGAAGATAGCGCCCGGCGTGATACCGAAGTTCTTCTCTGCCATTGTCTGGGTAAGCCACGCAGTTGGTTGTATACCTGGCCAGACGCGACGGTAGAGGAACCCGTTTTGAGCATGTTCAATGCATTGCAAGACGCTCGTTTAAGTGGCCAGCCCATTGCCTACCTGACAGGGGAGCGCGAATTCTGGTCGCTGACTCTCAAGGTAAACTCCCACACGCTGATACCAAGGCCCGAGACAGAAACTCTGGTTGAGTGGGCCCTGGCGCTGGATCTGCCTTCACAAGCGCGGGTAGCGGACCTGGGTACGGGTTCCGGCGCTATTGCGCTGGCGCTGGCGTCCGAACGACCGGATTGGCGTGTGCTGGCCTTAGAGAGCAGCGAGTCAGCGCTCGCGGTGGCCAGAGAGAATACCCAGGCGCTGGGTCTTACTCGTGTGGAACTATTGCGTTCGTCGTGGTTTGAGCGAATTGAGCAGCAAGACTTCGACCTGATAGTCAGCAATCCGCCCTATGTAAAAGAGGGTGATCCTCATCTTCTGCAAGGCGACTTGCGATTCGAACCCACGTCTGCGCTGGTAGCGGAGCAAGGGGGCTTCGCTGATTTGCACGCGATAGTGACCGGCAGCTGTGAGTACTTGCGTGAGGGCGGTTGGCTGCTACTTGAGCATGGTTACGAGCAGGCCGCTGCATTGCGAGACCTGCTGGTGGAGAATGGTTTTTCCTGCGTGGAGTCCCGCCGCGACCTGGCAGGACATGAGCGAGTTACCGGAGGGTGCTGGCGTGCTGAGTGATGAGGAGTTGCAGCGCTACAGCCGTCAGATACTGCTCAACGATTTCGATATCGCCGGTCAGGAGCGATTGAAGGCTGCCTCAGTGCTGGTGGTAGGTCTTGGTGGACTGGGTAGCCCGGCCGCGTTGTATCTCGGTGCTTCTGGCGTGGGGCGCTTGCTATTGGCGGATGGTGATACGGTGGAGTCGAGCAATCTACAGCGACAAATTGCCCACACTGAACACTCTTTGGGCCTGAACAAGGCCGAATCGGCAGCTGCCGCGATAAAGGCAATCAATCCGTCTGTATCGGTTGAGGTGATTGCACAGCATCTCGATGCGCAAACACTGCCTGCGCTACTGCAAACGGTAGATGTCGTTGTTGACGCGACTGACAATTATCCAGTTCGCTATGCACTTAACCGGGCCTGCCTGGACAGTGGTACACCGCTGGTATCTGGTGCGGCAGTTCGTTTGGAGGCGCAGCTTACGGTGTTTGATCCCGTCAATGGCGGGCCCTGCTATCGCTGCCTGTATCCCCAGCAGGGTGCCACGGGTGCGTTGAACTGCAGCGAGAGTGGCGTGTTAGCGCCAGTGGTTGGCGCACTGGGATCACTGCAGGCGCTGGAGGTGATCAAACTCATCGCAGGCATCGGACAACCCCTGAAGGGGCGTTTGATGATGCTGGATCTGGCGACGAACGAGATACGCTATCTGACGTTGCATGCACGCCAAGACTGCCCTGACTGCTCTCACTTACACGCTGAAGGCTAAACCTGCACAGAGTCGCCGGACTCGTCCTGCCATTTTTTTGGCGCAGGTAGTGGCTTGGCCAGTGTACGCTTAACCCGCCACACAACCATCACGCTCGCAACACCGATTCCTGCGATCATACTGCGCCAGAAACCCACAGTGCCGGCGGTTGGGTCGTCCGTGGACGCGATACCCAGCCAGTAGCCCAGTGGCAAGGTGACCAGCCAGTAGGCGATGCACATCGTCAGGAATGGAAATCGGGTGTCCTTGAACGCACGCAAACAAAAAGACGCCGCCACCTGTATTGCATCGAGCAGGATAAACAGGCCCGCGAGTCGAATTAGCGTGACGGCCATGGCCATAATCGCCGTATCGCTGGTGTAGGCTTGTACTATCAGGCTCGGAACAGTGACCAATACCACCATGCACAACAACGCGATGGCCAGGCACAGCAAGGAGCCGCAGCGCACCGACAGAATGACGGCAGGTTTATTCTGCGCGCCAATGGCATGACCGACACGAGTAGCCATCGCCGAGCCAATGCTGATCAGCGGAATATAAACAATATCCCAGACGTTAAAAGCGATCTGGTGTGAAGCCATCGCTGTGTTGCCCATTGTTGCGATCATGAGCGCGATCACGGAGAACACGGCAACCTCAAGGAAGAAGGTGAGCCCCATAGGGAGCCCGATCCGATTGATCTCCCGAATCAGCAGCCAGTCGGGCAGTGCGAAGCGCAGCGGGGGGAGAAACGGCTTTAGCTCTTTTGATCTGCGCATGTAGAACGCTATCAGCACAGGGCCCAGCCACATCGAGATTGCCGTTGCCCAGCCACAGCCTGCAGCACCCATTTCCGGTATCCCCCAGCGACCGTAGATGAAGGCATAGTTCAGCGGAATGTTGGCAAGGAAACCGATCACACTGGCAACTGCGAATGGGCGCATGATGCCAACGCCCTGCGTATGGCAGCGCAGCGCCTGATAAAGAGCGGCCGCGGGCATGCCAAACGCCACGGCCTGCAAGTAACCGAGACTTTTGCTCTGGGTGTCACTATCCAGTGACAGCTGATCGAGCAGTGGGTCGATAAAGTAGCAGGCTGGGCCGGCGATGCACCCCAATGCCACGGCAAGCCACAGAGACTGAGGCAGAATGCGCCGGATGTTCTCATGATTGCCCGCCCCAAAATCCTGAGCAACGATGGCAGTGGCCCCAAGCATGACGCCAACAAACAACAGATAGAGGGGGAGCCAGACGTTGTAACCAATAGCGATAGCGGCCAGATCGACGGCGTTGTAGTGTCCGGCCATCACTGTGTCGACAACGCCTGTTCCCATTTGCGCAAGCTGGGCGATGAGCATTGGCCAGGCGATAACCCACAGCGCAGCGGATTCCTTGAGAAGTGCAAGGATCCCCGGTTTAGTTGTTATTTGTGAGTTCACCATAGTTTGGGCTGGATTGGCATTGTGGCTTTAGCGCCGGCACAAAACTTTTTCAGGCAGGCGCGGTCATAGTGGTACGACAAATAAGCAAGGAACACCGAATGAACGCTTTGGCCGCGTGGTATTACAGCATACATAACGCAATCTTTCCTCGCTTGCAGCACCTGGACGGCTTGGCCCCTCTCGCTCTGAGGCTGTATCTGGTGCCTGTATTTTGGATGGCCGGGACACAAAAAATCGCCGGTATCGACAACACCATAGAGTGGTTTGGCAATCCCGATTGGGGTCTTGGCCTGCCATTTCCCACGCTGCTGGCTTATCTGGCTGCATACACCGAGGCCATCGGCGCGCTGTTACTTCTGCTTGGCCTGGCTACAAGGTGGATTTCGATTCCGCTTATTGTCACCATGCTGGTAGCCGCCTTTGCAGTGCATTGGGATAACGGATGGTATGCGATTGCCGATTCCAGTTCGCAGGATGTAGCCGTTCGCCTGGGTGCTGCCAAGGATATTCTGCGTGAGCACGGCAACTACAGTTGGCTTACCGAGAAAGGAAACTTTGTGATCCTCAATAACGGGATCGAATTTGCGATCACCTATATGCTGATGCTTTTCAGCCTGTTGTTTACCGGCGGCGGTCGCTATGTGAGCGTGGATTACTACCTCTCAAGACTCTATCCCACGTCACGCTAGAATCAGGCACGCTCTCCAATATTGGTCAGTGGGATTCTCGCTTGTGGGCGATACCCCTATCGATCGCCAAAAGATGCTAGACTAGCGCGCTTTTTGACCAGTAACAGGATGATCCTTTGTTAAAGAACCTCGTAGGGCGCATTGCCAGCAAGGGCGATAACCCGCCGAAAGCTGCCAGCCCAACTACTACGCCACAGAGTACCCCCGCCAAAAGCGTTGCCTCGGCTCGCGATTCACATGACAAGCCCGCGGGCAATAAATCACGTTCTCGTCGCCGTAACCGGAACGACAACGCCAAGAACAAGGCCGATACCTGGACGCTCGCCGATTTCCCTGTAGAGGCCGCTGAGGGCCAGACGCGGTTTCACGATCTGGGCCTGCGCGAAGAGTTGATGCACGGGATCGCAGAGCTGGGGTTCAAGTACTGCTCACCGATTCAGGCGCAGGTGCTACCTCACACATTGCAAGGCCATGATGCGATAGGTAAAGCGCAGACAGGCACCGGTAAAACCGCTGCGTTCCTGATCACGATGTTCAACGATATGTTGTGTAACCCGGTCGAGGGTGAGCGCTTCGTGGGAGAGCCGCGCGGACTGGTGATAGCACCTACACGTGAACTCGTTATGCAGATTGCCGCAGACGCAGAAGACCTGGCCCGATTCAGTGGGCTCAGGGTGGTCACGCTGATCGGTGGTATGGATTACCAGAAGCAGTTAAACAGGTTGGCCAGCGAGGTTGTGGATCTCGTAGTAGCAACGCCCGGGCGCCTGTTGGACTTTATGAGCCGGCGCGACCTCTTTCTGGATCACGTGGAAACGCTGGTGCTGGACGAGGCCGATCGTATGCTGGATATGGGCTTCATTCCACAAGTGAAGCGCATTGTTCGCGCTACACCACGCAAGGAAGACCGCCAAACGCTGTTGTTCTCGGCTACCTTCACTCAGGACATTATCAATCTGTCGGCGCAATGGACGTATCACCCCGTCACGGTTGAGATTGAACCTGATCATGTGGCCACCGACTCGGTCGACCAAAAAGTGTATCTGGTGAGTAGTGAGCAGCGGTATCGTTTACTGAACAACCTGATACGCAGCCCTGAGGCATCCAGTGTCATCGTTTTTGCCAACCGTCGCGATCAGGTGCGCAAGCTGCACGAGCGCTTGCGCAAGGCTGGTGTATCGTGCGGCATCCTCTCTGGCGAAATCCCGCAGGGTAAGCGCACGCGTACGCTGGAGCAGTTCAAGGATGGCAGTATCAAGGTTCTCGTAGCCACCGATGTGGCGGGGCGCGGTATCCATGTTGACGCAGTCAGTCATGTAGTGAACTACAACCTGCCTGAAGATCCTGAGGACTATGTGCATCGAATCGGTCGAACTGGCCGCGCCGGTGCTACTGGTATTTCGATCAGTTTTGCCAGTGAAGACGATGCATTCCTGCTACCCGATATCGAAAAATTACTGGGTGAACCTCTGGAATGTACGCATCCACCCAAGGAACTGCTGGCTTAACTCGACCAGGCGCGTGGACTAGTTGAAGTCCTCGCGCGGCACCTCTTCATACGCCAGCTCTTCCACCCAGAGGAGGGTGGCGCCGACTACTGCCGCCGGCACCACGAAGAAGTTGACGATAGGTATGCCGGTGCACAGTGCGACCACGCCACCGAAACCCATACTGCTCAGTCGACGTCCACGCACGGCTTCCTTAACGTCATTGAAGCTCAGTTGGTGGTTATCCATGGGATAATCGACAAACTGAATGCTCATCATCCAGGCGCCCAGCAGGAACCACAAAAACGGCGAGATAACGTTCACGCCTGGAATAAGCGTAATCAGCAATACAAACACGGCCATGGGTACGTAGTACATCAACTTGGCGAGCTCTCTTATAACACCACGTGGCATCGCCATCAGGGCTGCTCCTAGCCCCTCCAGTGAATCCACTGGCTTACCGGTAACCAGTTCTTCTGCCTTTTCTGCCAGTAGCGCGTTGAACGGTGAAGCAATGATCAGCGCCACGGCAGTGAACAAATAGCCCGTGATCAGGCTGACGGCTATGCCGATCAGCGGCCAGAGTATCCATGTGATGAAGTTCAGCCACTCGGGAATCCAGCCCAGCCAGCTATCAACCACCTCCGACAGATAGCTCAAGCCCAGGCCGATCAGCGAGCCGAAAATCAGAATGTTGACGATCAACGGAATGAGTACGAACAGGCGTAGTGAAGGATGTGTCAGCAGCTTGGCGCCGCGCACAAGATAGCCTGTGCCTGTCATGAGGTTGCCGTTCATAGCGTTGAGTTTCCTTGTTCCCTACTTTTACTGCCACCAATGCATCTGGTACACAGACACCGTGTGCCACGATCTGCCGGTGCAAGTGCGTCAAGCGCTGCTTGATCGACCTGGGCGCTGAAACACCAGCAGGCCTCTACAGCCTTGCCGTCGGCGGCGTTGCATCGATTGTCCTGCTCACACACCGGGCAGGTGGACTCCCAAGCTTGTTTGTCGATATTTTGCATGGTGTAGCCAGTGCTATCTATGTATTGGCTATAATACCCAACTCCTGCAGGCTAGACAGCCAAGATGAGCGAAGACGATAAATTTTTTGAGGAAGAAATGTCCGGTGTGGTGCCGCTGAAGCGCGAGCCCAGGGCAACACTGAGCAAGTCATCTGCGACAGAAGCTTCCGTTGATCACCGACGCCGTGCGGCTGTTGCTGCGCCGCAGGTCGATCGCAATGTCCTGACCGAGGAGGGGGTAGAGCCGCTGGACTCCTGGTATGTGCTGGAATTCAAGCGCTCTGGAGTTCAAAACGGCGTTTTCAGAAAGTTGAAACAGGGCCGATATGAATCGGAAGCGCGTCTTGACCTGCATCGCATGACAATCGCACGCGCACGCAAGGAGCTGTTTGAGTTTATCGAGGCGTCGTACGAACTGGGTCTGCGCAGCGTGATGCTGGTGCACGGTAAAGGTGAGAGCAAACCTGATCGAGAGCGCTGCTCCATTCTCAAAGGCTGTGCCAATCATTGGCTGCGGGAGTTGGACATTGTGCAGGCGTTTCACAGTGCCCAGCCAAGACACGGGGGCACCGGCGCTGTCTACATCCTGTTGCGCAAGAGTGAGGAGAAAAAGCGCGAAAATCGCGAGCGATTTATGAAGGGTAGAGTGCCTTCAGACAAGATGTAGCCTAAACGTAAGCGGAGCTTTTCGGTGTTATTGCGCACCCGCCTTGCGCAGAACCTGCGCATAAGGGCCACCGTGTCGATGCTGCTCTACAATGGCAAGCAGAGTTCGCCCTTTTCGATCCTGGGCGTTCAGGTCGCGATCTTCGTCGGTAAAAAACGAGATAAAGAGTTCGAAATCCTCAGTGCGCATACTCTGATAGGCTTTCAGAAGCATGTGAAAGTCGTCACTGGTGCCGTCGTGGGCGCGCACGTTAAGAAAGCTTTTTATGTGGTCTTGCGTCCACACTTCATCGAGTACTTTTTCCTTGTCTTTCTTCATTGCTTGCGCATCCTGTTCCGATTCATTTCGCAGTGGTTGTTTCGCTCTGTGTTATGGCAGGTTCAGAGCGCTAGACCAGTTTCCGCAGCAGCAGCTCGTTCACCATTTTGGGATTGGCCTGCCCGCGGGAGAGTTTCATTATCTGGCCAACAAAAAAGCCAATCAGCTTTTTGCGCTTGGCATCGTCAGCGGCGAGGTATTGTTCAACCTGGGCCGCGTTGCTGGCAATGATCTCATCTACCATCGCCTCCAGTTCGCCACTGTCACTGACCTGTTTGAGTCCGCGAGCTTCGATAATCGTGTCAGCGTCGCCTTCGCCTGCACACATGGCCTCGAATACCTGCTTGGCGATCTTGCCTGAGATACTGTTGTCGAGAATTCGTGCAATCAGCCCGGCCAGATTAGTCGCAGAGACCGGGCTCTGCTCCAATGCAAGATCATCGCGATTGAGCTGCCCCAGTAGCTCTCCCTGCACCCAGTTTGCGGCAATTTTGGCATCGCCTGACTGTGCGGCCACGGTTTCAAAGTAGTCCGCCAGCGCACGGCTTGCAGACAGTACTCCCGCATCATAGGTGGACAGGCCGTACTGTGTAACGAAGCGCTCTCGTTTCTGCCGCGGAAGCTCAGGCAGTGACTCCCGAATCGATTCGATGTAGGCCTCGTCGATTACGATAGGCAACAGGTCTGGTTCGGGAAAATAACGGTAATCGTTGGCGACTTCTTTGCTGCGCATGGAGCGGGTTTCGTCACGATCCGCGTCATACAGGCGTGTTTCCTGCACCACGGTACCACCGTTGTCCAAAATGTCGGACTGGCGATTGAACTCGTGATGAATGGCCTTTTCTACGAAGCGGAATGAATTGACGTTCTTGATTTCAGCGCGCGTGCCGAGTGTTTCCGAGCCCTGCGGTCGCAGTGAAATGTTGATATCACAACGCATGGAGCCCTCTGCCATGTTGCCGTCAGAAATACCCAGGTAGGTAACAAGACTGTGTAGTGCCTTGAGATAGGCCACTGCCTGCTCTGCATTGCGAATGTCTGGCTCTGAAACGATCTCCAGCAGCGGTGTGCCAGCACGGTTCAAGTCGATACCACTTTGACCATGAAAGTCTTCGTGCAATGACTTGCCGGCGTCTTCTTCGAGGTGGGCGCGCGTGATGCCGATTCGATGGGTACTGCCATTCTCCAGCTGCACCTCAAATTCACCCCGACCAACAATTGGATCCTGGAATTGACTTATCTGGTAGCCCTTTGGCAGGTCTGGATAGAAATAGTTCTTGCGATCAAAAACAGAGCGCTTGCCGATATGTGCGCCAATGCCAACGCCGAACATAACGGCGTAACGCACAGCCTGCTCGTTCAGGACGGGCAGCATGCCCGGCATAGC
>CALINF010000099.1 GCA_938045215.1 uncultured Halieaceae bacterium
CCGTTGAGTTCAAATTCGATCACGGCTTTGCTCCTTTAGCGCTATGTTGAACGCTAGTCTAATGTCTATGCAGGTAGAATACCTCACTGATCGGAATTGTGTAGAGGCCTGGATTAAACGAATGCCCAGACCTGCGTTACCCAAAGAGATTGGCCCATTTGCCGGGAAGCGCTATTTGGAATTTGAGGCTGTCTGAGCGATGATCCATCCATTTGTTTGAAACCACTTTGCGAAAAGCTCGCATTCCAGATGGACTGTCTATGATACATCCTCGCATCAGAATCTTGCTTCTTGTACCCGCCGTCCTGTTTACACTGCTCTATATGGTGGGTGTCATCATTGTGGCGACTGACGATCGTTCGGTAGAGACATTTGACGCGCAAGAAACGAAGCACGAGGTTATAGCGTTGTTCGGCGCTAGTGGGACGACTGGCGATGGCATCTTGAAGGCTGCTCTTGCCGATCCACAGATCCGCAAGATTCATGTGATCACTCGCCGATCAACTCCGCGAATAGAAGAAGGCGTTGCCTCTGGCAAAGTACAGATGGCACTGCACATGGATTATCTGGACTATTCGGATATACGCGAGCTGATTGCAAACGTGGATACCGTCTTCTGGGCAATAGGTATCAGCGCATTAGGTGTTGACGAGGAAACCTATGGCAGGATTCACGTCGACTTTCCGTTGCAGTTCGTTCAGGAATGGCTCGACGTCAATCATCAGTCTGACCTGTCTTTCCATTTCATCAGCTCCAGCGACATTTCACCCGACTCAGATACGATGTGGGTTCGTGAGAAGATACGTGCCGAGAAAGCGCTGTTTGGGTTTGCTGACGGCTCAAACTTGCGCGTGATTGCTTACCGACCAGATTATATTGGACCGACAAAGGAGCAGGCCCATTTCGGACAGAACCTGCTGTACTGGTTTTTTCGACCCGTTGGTGCAGCAGTGAAGGCTAGCGAGATCGGGCGCGCCATGTTGGAAGTTACCGCACGTGGTGGGAGCATGGAAAACGGCAAGAAAATCAGTACATCTGGCATCGTCCGATACAGTGACGCTTATGAGCGGCGCCTTACCCCTACTTTTTGAATGAAGCGATAGGGCGCTGATGTTTCTGGTGATCTAATGGTTCCGGCGATGGTGGTTTGATTCTGTGGGAGATGACGCGAGTGTTTCTATAGTAGCAGTATAGAGGCGATTATAAATATCGGGAGGACGATTAGCGTTCGCAGAAGAAAGATCAAGAAAAGTCGGGGGAGTGGTAGCGGTAATCCAGAACGTAAGATCAGTGCGCCAAGATCCGACATGTAGATGATTTGAGAAACCGCCACACCCGCAACGATGAAGCGAGTGGCCTCTGCCTCTACGGATCTTATCAACAGGGCCGGAGCAAAAACATCAAGGAAGCCTACAAGAACAGCTATTGCCGCCAATTTTGCCTGGGCGATATCTGCGGCTTTCATCATCACGTAGAGGGGGTAGCTCAGCCATTCGAACACAGGCGTATGGTGTACCAATACTAATGTAACAGTGGCAATTAGCATGGATGCGCCGAGCACGTTGGATACTAATCCCAGGGCGGAATGCCAGGCACGCTGGGCCAGTTTGGCTGGCGCTTCTGCTGCTTCTGCCCGCGTAACTGCAGCAGCGAGAGCTCGCGCCACCACCGAGTTACGTGTGGGCACCTCAATGTTGGTCGCGTCAGTTTCCGTAAAGTATGTGTCGGGTATCCGCGCTAATGGCGGCACGCGACACAACACAAGTGCGCAAGTCAGGCAAGCAAAAACGACCACGGCATACCAACTAAAGAAGTGTTCCTCAACGCCAGCGACAGTTGCCATGACGAGGCAAAAAGGCAATGAAACGATCGAAAAATTGGTCGCAATGATGGATGCTTCTCGTGCGCTGTATAATCCCAGGCGGTACTGACTGATGCTGATCATCATCCCCACCATGCTGGCTGAAACAAACGAGGCAGTCGCATCAATAGCTGCGCGGCCTGGTAATCGGAACAGCCGACTGAAAGGCCGCTCTACTAGCGTTCCGACAAACTCCATGAAGCCAAACTCCGTAAGGAATGGCATCAAAAAACAAGCTGCGAACAGAATATAGAGAATTGTTGGCCCGCTGGCCTCGAATGCAAGACGGCCTGTGTCAGCGCCCCAAACCGCCTCGGGGCCCAAGTTGAAGAAAACAAGCAACGCCAGCGCTGCTGCTATCATACGTACCAGAAACCAACCACGTGTGACCCCCGCGAACGCATACAGTGCAGGATGTGATTGCTCCCAATTCTTGCCCCATCGCGCATAGCAGATTGCACTGAGCGCACTCATCCAGATGACAATGCTGATAATTTCCAGTGCATAAGGCTGCAGGGGTACCTTCACCAGGTCGGTGATGACCCCAAGAAGTATGGTGGACCGACCGTCCACCGTTACTGGCAGGAGGAATAGAAGAACTCCAACAAAGGAGGGGAGCAAAAATCGAAAAAGTGGAGGCAAACGTTTGATAATGTGTCTATTCCACACCGACTGATTTAGCCCGAGCTTACAGCATTTATATAGGGGGCGTCACAGGCGCTTGCTCCAGCGTCCGACATTGCACTGACAAATCATCCCTTGGCGGTTAGGGGAGTAACGTTTGATAAGTCTTCCGCAGAAGCATCTCCGATACTCAGTAACAACTCAGGTTTGCCTTTACACGCAGCCACAATGACATCCCTATTCTTTGATAGCAGTAGCCCAATGTTTTCAGCATCTCTTTCGCTGATATCTGCAATATGCTTTTCCAGGAACCCACCAAAATTCTCTGCTAGTTCAAGCATCCTGTCGTGGGCGTCGGCAGCCTTTTTACTGTCAAACATTGCTTCATCCCTGTCACATTTCCACATCGCCACTACGGCCATAAATCACCTCAGGTGTGTTGTCATTTCTTATATACTGTACATACATACAGTATATAAGACAAGTGCTTATTGCCCAGACCCGTGCGGGGCATAGTGCTTAGTCATTGCATTTTTCGTAAAGCCCCTCCGGCCCGCTAGTGTGCTGAGTAAGCGATGGTTATGCACAGTGGGTTTTCTACAATTGATCTTCCACTCTGGTAGCGAAAATAGGTTAACGTATCGCTCCCCTGGACGAAGGTGACGAGCCAGTTCCATATCCATAAGGCATGAGCACGGACTATGACTGCAATTAGTAACGATACTGAATCTGGCGGCGTAATGCTTACCAACGAAGCGTTGTTTAAGGACTGGGAATACAACGCCAAACGACCAGGCACAGTGCGCTGGTCTGAAGAGGGCGCAACCTATACAGCTCTGGAAACAGCGCCCGGCTATGAGAATGCAAAACTGGGAAAAGACCAGTATGGCGATGAGATCAAGATCTACCAGGAAGTGGTTCAATACGATCCCGCGACAGGCGAGCGAGAAACGCTAATCTCTCTGCAGCAGCTAACACCCAAAGATAGCGAACAAGCACTGGTGGTGGATGACTATCGTTGGTCAGACGATGGTACTCGCATGCTTATTTATACCAATGCCGAGTATGTTTGGCGGGAAAAAAGTCGTGGCGACTACTGGGTGCTCAATCGGGAAGAGGGTGACTTATGGCAACTCGGTGGTGATCATTCGGGGGCCGGCCAGATGATGTTCGGCAAATTTTCACCCGATGGGCGCATGTTTGCCTACGTGTGGCGCAACAATATTTACCTGCAAGATCTTTCTACCCGCAATGTCACTGCACTCACCGTTGATGCCTCTGATACGGTCATTAACGGTCTGTTTGACTGGGCGTACGAGGAGGAGTTCAGCATTCACGATGGTTTTCGCTGGAGTCCAGACAGCCGCCGTATCGCCTACTGGCAATTGGATACCAGTGCTGCCAGAGACTTTTTCATTATCAACAACACCGATACATTGTATCCCGCTGTTACCGCCATTCCCTATCCTAAGGTCGGCGAAGAGAACGCTGCCGCTCGCGTCGGCATTGTTGCCACGGATGCCGGGATAGACAGCCCATCGACCCTTTGGATAGAACTGCCTGGCGTACCCAAAAATATGTATGTACCGCGTATGGACTGGGCCGATAATAGCGAGCAACTGCTAATTCAACAGCTTAATCGCAAGCAGGATATCAATACGCTGTTCTACGCCGATGCTTCAAGTGGGCAGTTGAGTACGGTGTTTACAGAAACCGAAGACACATTCCTTGATCTTCTGGAAGACCCGCGCTGGCTGAAAGATTCTCAATCCTTTATCTGGCAGAGCGAGAGAGATGGGTGGAAGCATGTGTACCGTGTTTCCCGCGACGGCCAGACCTTTACCGATCTTACGCCAGGTGATTTCGATGTAACAAAACTGATCTCGGTAGATGAAGCAAACGGCTGGCTCTATTTTATCGCCTCGCCTGACAACCCATCGCAGCGCTATTTACAGCGCAGTCGCCTCGATGGTAGTGGGCAAATGGAGCGGGTGACACCCACCCAATTCAGTGGGAGCAATAGCTATCAAATCGCAGCGGACTCTACCTGGGCGATACATACTCACTCCAGTTTCATGCAGCCGCCGGCTCACAACCTTGTGTCTCTGCCTGATCACAAGGTACACCGTGTACTTGAAGACAATGCAGATCTGCGTGCCAAAATGAGCGCTCTGGAACTGGGTGATGTTGAGTTCTATTCGGTAGAAGCGCGCGACGGGCTACGATTGGATGGCTATATGTTGCGGCCTCCCAAAATGGACCCGGAGAAAAAGTACCCCCTTATTAACTATGTCTATGGTGAGCCGGCAGGCCAAACAGTACTCGATGCCTGGCAGGGATCGCTCACCCTGTGGCACATACTGATGTCACAGCGAGGCTTCATCATTTCCTCCATAGACAATCGCGGCACAGCGGCACCGCGCGGTCACAACTGGCGGCGTTCAGTCTATGGTGCGGTTGGCATTCTGGCCGCGCGCGACCAATCGGATTCTCTCAAGGCTATCTGCGAGCGCTGGGGCTATATCGATAGCTCTCGCGTTGGCGTGTGGGGCCACTCCGGTGGCGGATCAATGACCCTCAACTTGCTGTTTCGCTATCCGGATCAGTACCGTGTTGGTATTTCAATGGCACCGGTGCCAGACCAGCGTCTGTACGACTCCATCTACCAGGAACGCTATTCCGGTTTACTTGAGGAGTATGAGGAAAATTATCGTCAGGCGTCACCCATCACCCACGCTGAAAACCTGCAAGGCAAACTGCTACTGATACATGGCACAGGAGACGACAATGTTCACTATCAGGGTAGTGAGCTTCTGGTGAATGAGTTAATCAAACACAACCGCCAATTTGACTTTATGGCCTATCCCAACCGACGTCATGGCATTGTGGAGGGGGAGGGCACGTCCTTACATTTGCGTACGTTGCAAAGCCGGTACTTTGAGGACCACCTCTAGGCGGTAAAAGATCGGTTTTCTATGAAAGGAAGTAGAGACCTAGTTAGCTTGCGTT
>CALINF010000100.1 GCA_938045215.1 uncultured Halieaceae bacterium
CATGTCTATGCCAGCGTTTACACCAAGGGCAACAGCTTCACAGTAGTTTTCCGACAGGTAGTCGATGCCGTCCCAGTCAGAGATGATAAATCCCTGAAACTGCATCTTCTCTTTAAGGCGGTATTCCAGCAGGTATTTATGCCCGTGGCACTTTTCTCCCAGCCAGCTGTTGAAAGACACCATCACAGTTAACGTACCGGCTTCTATCGCAGCGTAATAGGGGGCGATGTGCAACCTCTCCAGTTCTTCTTCTGGCAAGGTGGTTTCACCCTGATCGATGCCGTGCGTAGTGCCACCGTCACCTACCCAGTGCTTGACGCAGGCAATAACACTGTCGGTCCCCAGGTCGCCCTGTAGCCCGTTCACAAATCTGCCTGAATAAGAGCCAACAATGGCCGGGTCTTCTGAATAACTTTCGTAAGTACGTCCCCATTGGCTATTGCGTGCCACCGCCAGGGTGGGGGCAAATGTCCACTCAACGCCGCTGGCCAGAATTTCCTTTGCCGTCACCTGGGCAATGCGCTCCAGAAGGTCTGGATCATTCGCAGCGCCCAGCCCGATGTTGTGAGGAAAGATAGTCGCGCCTTCCACGTTGTTATTACCGTGGATAGCGTCTATGCCATACAGGATGGGAATAGCCAGGTGTCCCTCATCATCGGACATGGACGCCTCCCAGTAGGCGTCATTCATGGTCACCCATTCCTGCACGGTGTTGTCACCGGGGCTGGAGCCGCCACCGCTGAGTACAGAACCGATGTGCCAGTCCCTGACTTCATCTGGCGTGATCGACATACGCTCTGTTTGCACCATCTGGCCAATTTTTTGCGCCAGTGTCATGGTTCCCATCAGGGCGTCAACCCGTTCCTGAATGCTGCTGTCGCTCAGCAGTGCGTTCCTGTTCGAGAGATTGGAGTGTTTCATGGTTTCAGTTCCGATATTGATTGCCTGATCTGCTCAGATCAGATTCACCTGGCACCAACAAGTTGGCTTTCCAGTTGTTCAAGCGATTTCCCGCGTGTTTCAGGTAGAAGTTTGAGGATCAGCAGCAGCCCCACAACGGCGAATACGCCATAGATGAAGAACGTGCCCGCGTTACCCAAATTGGCGAGCTGCCAGGGAAACAGCAACTGCACCAGAAAGCTGACGCCAGAGTTGACCAAACCCACGAACGAGATCGCCAGACCGCGTATTCGGTTTGGAAACAGCTCAGAAAACAGCACCCACATAACCGGCCCGATGGAAATTGCAAAGCAGGCTACAAAGCCCAGTATGCCGGCGAGAATAAGCATGGGCTGAATAACGATGGCAGCGCTGATCAGCGGTGACTCAAACTCCTGGAAAACACTGGCACCCAGCGACTCGATCATGGCCTGCCTGAAACTGACATCACTGACATAGGTAATGTCCTGTACCGCCAAAAGCGCCGAGCGATCAAGCGAGTCGGGCAGAGCTGCGATGGCATCCCCAGACAACACGTAGGTAGCCGAATTGAAGCCCCAGGCCAGCAACATCATGCACAGCGCGATGCCAGCGACGCCAAACACCAGCAGTGGCTTTCGGCCAATACGGTCTATAAGTACCATCGCAAACAGAGTAAACACGAGGTTGGTCAATCCGACCAGCACTGCCTGCATAAACGATGCATCTGTACCAATACCTGATTGTTCAAAAATCATTGGTGCATAGAAAAATACTGAATTGATGCCGGTAATTTGCTGCAGTACCGCCACGATCAATCCGATAGTCAATACCAGGCGCATGGGTTTTTCAAACAGTGAGGCAACGCCCGGTTGATGTGCTTTGGCGAGCCTGTCCTGTTCCAGGCTGGCGTTGATGGCGTCGATATCCTTGCCAGCCTGCTCAGAGCCCGCAACCCGATCCAGAATTCTTCGGGCCTCATCATGGCGGCCCTGCATAATCAGCCAGCGCGGGCTTTCGGGTACCAGCGACAGGCAGAAGAAGTACACGACTGCCGGCGCGGTCTCCAGGCCCAGCATCCAGCGCCAGTTCCACTCGCCCAGATTGATGGCAGCAGCCCAGGCCGCGTCTGATTGGCCCAGGGTCAAAATCAGGTAGTTGGTGAAAAAAGCGATGGAGATGCCCAGTACAATGTTCAACTGGTTGAGCGACACCATGCGGCCTCGAATGGCCGCTGGCGCAATCTCGGCGATATACATGGGCGGGATAATGAGTGCCATGCCCACGCCAAGCCCGCCGAGGACGCGCGCAATGACCAGCGCGGGAAACGAGGTGGCCAGCGCCGATGCAACTGCCGATACGGCAAACAGCACAGCTGCAACCCGCAGTACGGGTTTGCGTCCAAATTTATCACTCAGCGGGCCTGCCACCATCATGGCAAACGTTGCAGCGAGAGCGAGCGAAGCAACGGCCCAGCCCAGCTCGAGCTTGTTCAGTGCAAACTCAAGCTCTATGAACCCAACCACACCTGAGATAACTGAGGCGTCAAACCCCATCAGGAAGCCGCCCAATGCAACAATGAGCGCCGTACGGGTGGTGAATCCTGTAAGCTTACTCATAGTTCAGCCTGCGATTGCCTCGATTTCCCCGGTGCTTGCAACGACTTCGAACTCGCTCCACAGATCTGCCTCAGAACTACCACCAATCCACACGTGGAACATGCCGGGCTCAACCACGCTTTCCATCTTCCGGTTGAAAAATGCCAGTTCGCTGGTATGCAATGTAAAGCTGATGCGTGTGCTTTGGCCTGGTGCAAGCTCCACTCGCTGGAAACCCTTGAGTTCTTTCACGGGTCTGGTGACATTCCCCACCACGTCTCTGACATACAGCTGCGCAACTTCTGTGGCTTGCATGCCGCCCATGTTGTGTAGCGTGGCGCTGACTTCAATGCTGCTACCCAGAACGATTCGAGTGTCTGATAACGCGATGTCGCGATACTCAAAGTGGGTATAGGACAAGCCGTAGCCAAACGGGTAAAGGGGCGTGAAACCCGCGTCGAGGTGAAACGCCGACATGCCCAGAGAGGTCTGCGCCGCTTTGCCGTCGATCTCGTCGATGTGCGTGATGTCGTCGTGGCTGGGTGGTCTGCCGGAGTTTTTTCGGGCGTAATAGATAGGAATCTGTCCCACTACATGTGGGAAAGTGACTGGCAGTTTGCCGCTGGGCGAGCATATGCCAAACAGCAGCTCTGCTATTGCGGGTCCGCCCATGGTGCCCGGATGCCATGCGTAAAGTACGGCAGCCACTTTATCCAGAATCTTCCCCAGCGTTAGGGGCCTGCCTGCCATCACGATCAGGACAATGGGTTTTCCTGTAGCTGCCACCGCTTCGATCAGTTGCTCCTGGTTGCCGGGGAGATCGATCTCCGCGCGGCAGTGGGCCTCTCCCGAAAGGATAGATTCCTCGCCAAGAAACATAAGCGCAACATCGGACTCCTGCGCAATGCGCACCGCATCGTCAAAGCCATCACCTGTTCGGCATCTGGAACTCGCCATACCTCTGGCCCAGCGCACGTCTACATCATCACCGGCAAGATCATAGATAGCCTGCAAACAGGTGTGACTATGATGCGATTCACCGTCGAATACCCAGGTACCCAGTTGTTCGTAGCCGTCATCTGCAAGCGGTCCGATAACGGCGACTGACGAGAGCTTATCTTTTGACAACGGCAGTGTCTGGTGGTCATTTTTGAGCAGTACACAACTTGCCTGAGCGGATTCTTTTGCTGCCTGCAAATGCTCTGCGTTGACCATGTGCGGGAAGTGGCCTGGATCGGTGTAGGGGTTGTCAAACAGCCCCAACTGGAGCTTGAGTTTGAGTATGTTGCAGACCATGGTGTCGATCTGCTCTTCGTCATACTCACCGTTCTCAATCAAAGACGGTAGATGCTGAGCGTACAGGGTGCTGGCCATCTCCATATCAATACCCGCCAGGGCTGCCTCCAGCGCGGCGTGGCGGTCATCAGCGGTGAAGCCATGCACGGTGAGTTCCCTGATAGCATCCCAGTCGCTCACCACAAGTCCGTCAAACTCCCACTCCTGTCGCAATACCTGCTTCATCAGGAACTCGTTGCCGGCGCAGGGCACACCGTTGAGGTCGCTAAAGGACGACATGAAAGTCGCTACGCCGGCATCCAACGCCGCTTTAAAGGGCCGCAGGTACACGTTGCGCAATTCGTTCTCAGGAATATTGGTGGTGTTGTAGTCCAGTCCGCTCTCTACAGCGCCGTAGCCGGCAAAGTGCTTGGCACAGGCGGCTATAGATCCCTGCTTGCCAAGTGAGTCGCTGCCACATTCGCCACCCTGAAAACCGCGGACCATGGCGGCGCCTAGCTCGCTGCACAAGTAAGGGTCTTCGCCCAGGCTTTCTGCAATTCTGCCCCAGCGTGGATCTCGCGTGATATCGATCATCGGGGCAAAGGTCCAGTTGACCCCCGTGGATGCTGCCTCCATCGCGGCAATAGCAGCGCCGCGCTCTACCAGCGTGGCATCCCAGCCAGCGGCCTGGGCCAGCGGGATCGGAAAAATCGTTTTGAAACCATGAATCACATCCCGGCCTATGAGCAATGGAATACCCAGTCGGCTCTCATGCATCGCCAGGCGTTGCAACTCATTGACTTCCTCAACGTTGACCTCATTCAACACCGAGCCGATTCGGCCTTCCCGAATTGCCTGATGGAGATCGTGGGAGCCGCCGTTTACCTGCGTCATCTGGCCAATTTTTTCCGCCAGAGTCATTTGCGAAACAAGCTCAGCGGCCCGGTTTTCTACGGTTGAGTCAGTGTGCGAGCCTTGCGTGAGGCCGTTAGGTTGTGACATGGTTGAAGCGTTCCTTAGCCCATTGTTATAGTTCTGTGAAGCACAGGCCCGCTGGCCGGTCATCGTGCCAGCAGAAAAGCGAGTATCAGGGGTCACGTTGTATGCTGACTATAGAAATACGGTTAAACGGACTCGCACTACGACAGAAAGGAAAATATCGGGAGTTTGGGTCTGCCAGTTCAGGGCTGCTGACCGTGTCACAGGCTATCAGTCGTGGCATCGCTAGCCCATGCTGATAAGAAAAAGCCACCTCAAGCACGTGCTCAAGCGCATTGTCAGCCAGCGCATTGAGCAAGGCAGCGACATCAATGAAAGCGAATTTTCCCAGCGCATTGAGGCTGCATCAGGCAGTTACGATGCCCTTTATGCTATTGCCGTTGAACTGCGCTCACCGACACTAAGACACGACTGGCCTTACAATGAGCCCATCGCCTGGGAAGATATCGTAGAGGAGTCAGTCCACCTCAAGCCGCAAGCAGATTGGGGCGAGCCGGACCTCGACGCGGCCGCGTCCAACGTTCGCGCGGCATTCCTGGCCTCAGTTTGCGGATGCGTGCTGGGCAAACCTGTTGAGATCAATCCAACGCTGGCCGAGCTAAAGCAGGCCGGTGAGGCGGCCGGCGAATGGCCTCTTGATGACTATATCTCGGCGCCGTTTCTGGAAAAACTGGGCCGAAGGCATGAGTCTGCCTTGCAAACGAGCCGGGAAAACATCCAGTTTGTTGCCGCCGATGATGACATCCACTACACGCTTATTGGCATGCTTTTGCTGGAACAGCCGGGCTTGGGCTTTGGCGAGGATGACCTGTACACCACATGGTCGATGAATATGCCTGCCCTGTGGACCTGGGGTCCAGAGCGCACCATTTTGCTGACTGACGGAATCAATCGCCACCATATTTTTACTGAACAGGGGATTGGCTATCAGCACGATGTGTTGTTCCTCAATCCCGGCGATGAGCTGTGTGGCGCCGTTATTCGCGCGGATGCTTATGGCTATGCCTGCCCTGGCAACCCCGACCTTGCGGCCTGGTTGGCCTGGAAAGACGCCTCGTTCACGCATATCAAGACGGGGGTGTATGCCACCATGTTTGTGGCTGCAGTGATTGCGTTGTGTCAGAGTGCTGACAATCGTCTGCGGGGTAACGAGCGGCTGGAGATTGTTACAGAGGCGCTTAAACGGGTACCGTCCAATACACGGTTTTCTGCAGTCGTGAGGGATGCGCTGGCAAAAGTCTCAGCCGCGGGAGACTGGTTGTCGGGATACGATGCAATACACAAGGATTATCATTATTACACGCACTGCATGGTCTATCAGGAGATCGGCACGCTCATCAATACTCTGAAATTCGCCGACAGTGTGCACCATGGCATCTGTGTCCAGGTTTCACAGGGTAACGATACGGACAGTTTCGGTGCCACGGCCGGCTCAATGCTGGGTTGTTTCTTTGGTCCGGGCCATCTTGACGAGCGTTGGCTACAACCGTTCAACAACCAAATTCGGCACTCGCTGGCAGATTTCCACGAGTATGACCTGAGCACTGTGGCAGAGCGCATGGCAATGTTACCGGACAGGGTCTATCGCGAGTTCAAGGCAGGCGGGGCGGCCAGCCAGTTTGATCAATAGTTAGTCAGGACGCTCCTCAGGCAATAAAATAACCAGGGTTCACAGCCCCAGTCCGTTTTATCTCGCGGACAGTCCCGCTTGTCGGATATGCATAGAAATTGCATTACACTTCTGCGAGATTAACCCTTGCATCTATGTTCAGGCGGCACTGCAGGTGGCTTGCGCCGCAAATTTGCCTGACCTGGATGACTCATAATATAAATAACAGCAAGTCAGTGGAGAAGTACCCAATGAGCAAAATGCCATCCAAAAGAAAGTTGATAGTATCTGCTGTTGCCTCGTATTCGTTGATGGCAGGCGGCGGTACGCTGCTGGCACAAGACACGGGTGATTCCGGCAGAGTGCTGGAGGAAGTTGTAGTAACGGGCATCAGAAGTAGCCTCACCCGCGCCATGGATGTCAAACGCGACTCCCAGGGCGTTGTAGATGCGCTGTCTGCGGAAGATATCGGTAAGATGCCAGACACCAACCTGGCGGAATCCCTGCAACGTATTACCGGCGTTTCGATTGACCGTGTTAATGGTGAAGGCAGCCGTGTAACGGTACGTGGCTTTGGCCCTGACTATAATGTGATCTCCTTGAACGGTCGCCAGATGCCTGCGGCCAATATTGATTCAACGACCGCGTCAGCGGCTCGTTCCTATGACTTTTCCAACCTGGCGGCTGAAAGTGTGTCCGGTGTTCAGGTCTACAAGACAGGCAGGGCTGATATCAATACCGGCGGTATTGGCTCAGTGATCAATATTCTCACCTACCGTCCCATGGAGAACCCTGCGGCAGCGAGCTTGAGCGCCAAGGTGAATCACGACACAACGAATGATGATGGTGGTGACGATTACACGCCAGAGGTGTCCGGTATTTTCAGCCAGACTTTTGCTGATGGTAAGTTTGGTGTGGCCGTTACCGGCAGTTATGCCGAAAGGGATAGCGGTTTCGCTCAGGCCGGCACAGGCAATGGCTGGTATACGATTCCAGGTGGCCAGGGCGATTGGGGGTCGATTGCCCCGGATTCCACTACGTTTATCAACCCACCCCAGGTTGGCACTGTTTACTCGGTGCCGCGTAATTTAAGTTATACCTTCGGTCAGGTACAAAGAGAGCGCACCAACGCACAGCTCGCCCTGCAGTGGGCGCCGATCGATACGGTTGTTGCTACTCTCGACTACACCTACTCCGAGCTGGACATAGAGCAGCAGCAGAATGATATGGGTTCCTGGTTTAACGGGAACCCGGCGTCAGGGGCTTTCACGCCCGGCGACAGCGGCGTGGTTTCTCTGACCGAGTACAATGACAGTACCGGTTCTGACAGCACCTTTGGTGTCGGT
>CALINF010000101.1 GCA_938045215.1 uncultured Halieaceae bacterium
GTAACAGACCACTATGCCAACAACGATCATCATGCACTGGAACTAATGCGTAGAGCTGTGGGTCGACTGAACCGGGTCAAGCCCAACTGCCTGGACGTGCAACCTACGGTAGAGCCACTGTACCCCCCAGAAGATGTGTACGGCGTGATTCCCGCAGATACCCGTCAACCCTACGATGTGCGTGAAGTGATTGCGCGTGTTGTTGATGGATCCGAGTTCGACGAATTCAAAGCATTATTCGGCGAAACGCTCGTGTGTGGCTTTGCGCGCATTCATGGCTACCCGGTGGGCATCATTGCCAACAACGGCATCCTGTTCGGTGAATCGGCCGTCAAAGGCGCGCACTTTGTAGAGCTGTGTGCGCAGCGCAAGATACCTCTGGTTTTCCTGCAGAACATTACCGGCTTTATGGTTGGCAAGCAGTACGAGGCTGGTGGCATCGCTAGACACGGTGCCAAGATGGTACACGCTGTTGCCTGTGCGGCAGTGCCCAAATTCACGGTCGTTATCGGTGGCTCATACGGCGCCGGTAACTATGCCATGTGTGGCCGCGCTTACGATCCTCGCTTCCTGTTTATGTGGCCTAATGCCCGCATCTCGGTGATGGGTGCAGAGCAGGCAGCAGGGGTATTGGCCACGGTCAAGCAAGACCAACTTGCGCGAGAAGGAAAAACAATGACCGCCGAAGAAGAGCAGGCGTTCAAGCAACCCACGCTGGATCTGTATGAAAAGCAGGGGCATCCCTATTATGCATCCGCCAGGCTGTGGGACGACGGCGTAATCGACCCAGCCGACACTCGCAATGTACTGGGGCTGGCTATATCCGCCGCCATCAATGCACCCATCGAAGACTCACGCTTCGGCGTGTTCAGGATGTAAACATGAACGACTCTCATGTCACTCTAGCCATTGACGCTCGCGGCGTGGCAACCGTCACACTCGATCGCCCAGACAAGCACAACGCATTCGATGATGACGTGATCGGCGCTCTCAAGAACCGGTTTGATGAACTGGCCGCAAACCGAACGGTGCGAGTTGTTATATTGGCCTCAACCGGCAAGAGCTTTTCTGCCGGGGCAGATCTCAACTGGATGCGTCGCATGGCTGAGTATGACTTTGGGCACAACATGCGCGACGCCGAGCAACTGGCCGCCATGCTCAAAGCACTGGCGGACCTGCCCCAGCCAACGATCGCAAGGGTACAGGGCGCAGCCTATGGAGGCGCAGTTGGCCTAGTCAGCTGCTGCGACATTGCAATCGCAGGCGATCGAGCGAGCTTCTGCCTGTCTGAAGTAAAGATAGGACTGGTTCCGGCCACTATCAGCCCCTATGTCATACGGGCCATCGGGGAGCGCGCTGCGCGCCGCTATTTTGTTACTGCCGAACGCTTCGATGCAGCACGCGCTGCCGACCTGGGGCTGGTAAGCGAGGTAGTGCCGCAAGACACACTCGATGGCAAGGTAGAAGAACTGGTGGATGCCATATTGGCCAATGGCCCCGAGGCGGTCCTTGCGGCCAAGGACCTCGTGCAATGTATTGCCGGTGAAACGATCGATGCAGAGTTGATCGAGGACACCTGCGCGCGTATCGCGCATATCCGTGTCTCCACGGAAGGTCAGGAAGGACTCAGCGCCTTTCTGAATAAACGCAAACCCAACTGGCAAGACGTGTGAGGTAACCCAGGTGTTTTCAAAGATACTCATAGCCAATCGTGGCGAAATAGCCTGCCGCGTGATCAAAACCGCGCGGCGGATGGGCATTGCCACCGTAGCGGTGTACTCCGATGCAGATCGCAACGCGCTGCACGTGCAATTGGCCGACGAGGCGATTCATATCGGCGCCGCGCCGGCTCGCGAATCATACCTGTTGGCTGAGCGAATTCTGGACGCCGCCCGCAGCACCGGTGCGCAGGCGATTCACCCCGGCTACGGGTTCCTGTCGGAGAACGCAGAGTTCGCTGCCGCATGTCTGGCCAGCAACATTGTGTTTATCGGTCCACCCACAGGTGCAATTGAAGCCATGGGTTCCAAATCTGCTGCAAAACAAATTATGGAAGCCGCAGAAGTACCCTTGGTACCGGGCTATCACGGCGATGATCAAAGCCCCGCACTGCTGCGAAGTGAAGCAGAAAAAATGGGCTATCCCGTTTTGCTAAAAGCTACCGCCGGCGGTGGTGGCAAGGGAATGCGACAGGTTTGGTCTGGTGAGGAATTTGATGAGGCACTGGCCGCCGCCAAGCGCGAGTCTCTGGCGGGCTTTGGTGACGACACCATGCTGGTAGAAAAATATCTCACCCAACCCCGCCATGTAGAAGTACAGGTCTTTTGCGATAGCCACGGCAATTCGGTCTATCTGGCAGAGCGCGACTGCTCGGTGCAACGAAGGCACCAGAAAATCATCGAAGAGGCCCCCGCGCCGGGCATGACTGACGCGTTGCGCCAGGCAATGGGCGAAACCGCAATCAAGGCCGCGCAGGCGATTGGTTACGTTAGCGCAGGCACCGTTGAATTTTTGCTCGACGCCGATGGCAGCTTCTACTTTATGGAGATGAATACTCGGCTGCAGGTTGAGCACCCCGTGACTGAAATGATTACCCGCCAGGACCTGGTGGAGTGGCAGCTGCGGGTTGCCGCTGGTGAGAAATTACCACTAGAGCAGGGTGACATTCGCATCACCGGCCACGCTTTCGAAGCGCGCGTGTACGCTGAAGATGCAGACAACGACTTCCTGCCCGTGACGGGAAAACTGCATTACCTGGAGCCACCCGAGGAATCTCAACACGTGCGTGTGGATACCGGCGTGCGTCAGGGCGATGAGATCAGTGTGTATTACGATCCGATGATCGCCAAACTCATCGTGTGGGATGAATCGCGCGAGCGAGCACTCGACCGACTCGCAACTGCCCTGTCTGAATACAGGATAGGCGGCACCGTGACCAATCTGGATTTTCTCTACAATCTGGCCACCACAGAGGCATTTGCACAGGCAGACCTGGACACCGGCTTTATTGAAAAACATGCCGAATCGATTTTTCATTCACGCGCGCAGGATATAGAGACAGAATTGCCGATAGCCGCAATCGCACTACTCTTGCATAAGCAACAGGCGCGTTACGTTGCTACCTCCGACCCGTTCTCACCGTGGCAATATCCCACCGGTTGGCGGTTGAATGAGCCCAACCTGCACAAGTTGACGCTGCATCTGCACCAGCAGGACCATGAAATCAGTGTGGAGCAATGCAGCGAGGGCTACCGGGTCAGCGCCAACAACAAAACCGTACTAATCAGTGGCGAGCTAGAGGAAGATCAGCTTCGCTTTGATCTGCTGGGACATCGCCAGCGTGCGGTGCTGGCCAGAACCGATGACGGGTTTACGCTATACCTGCCCAACGGCGCCTGCCATTTCCACGAGGTTATGCCAGATACAGGCGAAAACAGCGCAGCAGAGGGAGCGGGCAGCCTGAGCGCACCGATGAATGGCACCATAGTCACGTTGCTGGTTGAAGCCGGCAGTGAAGTAGAGGCCGATACAGCTTTGCTGGTTATGGAAGCGATGAAGATGGAGCACACCATTCGGGCGCCTGTAGCAGGAACAGTGGACAGCTTTTATTTCCAGCCCGGTGAACTGGTGGACGGCGGCGCAGAACTGCTCAAGCTTACACCAAGGGAGGAGTCTTAGTGACACTGCCTACTGAAGTCACCATCGTTGAGGTGGGTCCACGCGATGGCCTGCAAAACGAGAAGCAACTCATTCCGCTAGACACCAAACTCCAGCTTATCAATGACCTTGCGGCAGCCGGCATCACTGCGATAGAGAGCGGCAGCTTCGTTAATCCCAAGTGGATTCCACAGATGGCAGACAGCGAGGCGGTGTTTCGTGGGCTGAACCGCGAAGCCGGGGTTCGCTATACGGCGCTCACGCCTAATCTGCAGGGCTTTGAACGCGCAATGGCCGCAGGCGTTGACGAGGTTGCGGTATTTGCCGCCTCGTCTGAAGCGTTCTCACAGAAAAACATCAACTGCAGCATTGCCCAGAGTCTTGAGCGTTTTGCCGATGTGATGCAGGCAGCCAGGGAGAATAACGTGGCCGTTCGTGGCTATGTCTCCTGCGTGCTGGGTTGCCCCTATCAGGGCGATGTTGAACCCGACTCCGTTGCCAACGTAAGCAAGGCACTGCTCGATATGGGCTGCTATGAGGTTTCGCTGGGCGACACTATCGGTGTGGGTACTCCAGGCAGCACCACTCAACTGCTGGAGACCCTGCTGCGAGGCATTCCGGTAGAGAAACTCGCCCTGCACTGCCACGACACCTACGGTCAGGCGCTGGCGAATCTTCTTGTTGGGTTACAACACGGCATTGCGACGATCGACGCCTCCGTGTCTGGCCTGGGTGGCTGCCCTTACGCCAAGGGCGCAACCGGGAATGTGGCAACCGAGGACGTGGTTTATATGCTCAACGGAATGGGTATCGATACCGGTATCGATCTGGACAAACTCATGGCGGCGGGCAACCGAATATCCGCCGCATTGAACCGCAGCAACGGCTCAAAAGTAGCCAGTGCATTGGCACACTGACGCAAGCCCCAGAAACACATCCATGCTAAAGTGCGCCCATGTATGACAGGGCCATTACCGAACTGAGAAACCTTGCCGCGGTGCTCGCCTGCCTGTCTGGCGCGAGCCAGATTGGCGCTTTATGGGTGAACACCCTAAACCTCGAAACGGTGCTGGGCGCCCTGCTCGGCACCGTTTACCTGTTCGTCGGTATCGGGCTGTTTGGACAATCCCGCTTTGTTCTGTTTGTCGCAATCATCGTATGCAGCGCAAACGCGTTTTACTCAATTGATACCGTCTCGTCTGCAGCATTGGGACTGGCCCGGCTTCTTGCCGATTTCGTGATCGCTTTGGCCAGTGCAGCGGTGCTCTGGGCGGTGCGACACCGCCCCAGCCTATGATTGATCCGCTCATCATCGTTGTCGCCCTTCTGTGTGGCATGGTCAGTCGCACACTTGGCCTGCCCGCGCTGATTGGCTATCTTGCCGCGGGTTTTGTGCTCCATGAGATCGGCATCAACGGCGGCGAAACGCTGAGCCATCTGTCAGAGCTGGGCATTACCCTGCTTCTGTTCACTATTGGACTTAAGCTCCAACCCAAAGAACTGCTCAAGCCACGAATCTGGGGCACTACCTTGATTCACCTGGCAGCGATGCAGGTGCTTTTTCTGGCTGTTCTCTACTTGGCCTCCATCGCCCTGCCCTCCATCGGACTCACCCTATCGGGCATGTTGGTGATCGCATTCGCACTGACGTTCTCAAGCACTGTTTTTGTTATTCAGGTGATGCAGGAGCGTGGAGAGATGGCGTCCCGGCATGCCAATCTCGCGATAGGCGTGCTGATCATCCAGGACCTTGCAGCCGTTCTGTTTCTTGCTTTTTCCACTGGCAAGGTCCCAGAACCTACCGCATTGTTGTTACTGGCTCTATGGCCGCTACGTAAGCCACTGCTGCGGCTGCTAGCTATGGCAGGTCACGGTGAGCTGTTTACGCTCTGCGGCCTGGCTCTCGCACTAGGCAGCATGGAGTTGTTCGAGCTCGTAGGCATCAAGGGTGATTTAGGTGCGCTTGTGGTAGGCGCCGCACTGGCAGGTCACCAAAAAGCCAAGGAGCTCTCACGCAACCTCCTGCAATTCAAAGACCTGTTCCTGGTGGGCTTTTTCCTCTCGATAGGGCTGGTCGGCTGGCCGTCTTCTCAGATCATTGTGCTATCAGTCATTCTTGGCGTGCTGGCACTGGTTAAACCACTGCTCTATTTCCCGCTGTTTACTTTGTTTCACACGCCACCGCGTACCGCTCTACTGGCCTCGGCCACACTGGCCAACTTCAGTGAGTTCGGACTGATTGTTATCGCCCTGGCGGCCTCCTCGGGGTGGGTAGATTCGCAGTGGAGCGCCGCCATGTCACTAGTGATCGCAGTTAGCTTCCTGCTGGCTTCGCCGCTGAATAAAGGCTCTCACAATTTCTATCGCAACTTTCGCACGCAACTGCAGCGCTTTGAATCTGACCAGGTCAAGGCATCCTATCCCGACACAAGCGATGCGCGGGTAATCGTGTTGGGCATGGGCAACATCGGCACCGGCGCCTATGAGTCGATGGCGATAAAGTATGGGCGAGAAGTGCTGGGCGTTGATGACAACGATCTGAAACTGGCCAGACACAAAAGTATGCACCGCCGTGTGGTTGCAGCAGACGCTAGTGACCCCGATTTCTGGCATCGCGTAGATCTGTCACAGGTGGAGTTGGTGATGTTGGCGCTTACCAACCATCAGGAAAATATGCTGGTAGTAAAGTTGCTGGAGCAGATTGGCTATTCAGGCAAAACCGTCGCAGTAGTACGCTTTCGGGAAGAAGCTGAAGAACTCGAGAAGATGGGAATTTCAGCTTTTAATCTCTACGCGCAGGCAGGTGCGGGATTTGCAGCACACGCAAGTGAAACTACTCCAACAACCGCCTGGACGTCAGACTGAGCTACAGCTGAAACACGCCTGATGTGTCTTTCAACATTCAGGCCATTTCCACGCTACCGCGGCTGACCTTCCCGCTCAATCCCAGCAACAGCAGAAAGAGCCCATTCACAACCAGATAGAGCGACGTCGAAATCGACAGCCAGTTGATAGGGCTCGCCGTGACCCATGCGATCACCAGCACAAGCAACGCAATCCAACGCGCACTATCCCAACGCAACGCATTCGCATAGGCATCGCCATTGAGCCAGATCGCCGTGGTTACCATGGTAGTAAGCAGAACGGCCCAGACCGTCACACCGACGGCGTAAGACAGGTCGAGCGTCTGGGCAATATTGAGCAGGGCAATCACTGCCAATAGTTGAAAGAACGCATACCAGGCTACCTTGCGCGAGACGTCGGGATCGAACTTGCTGAACACACTCAGGTCGGGCTTCGCATGCGGGTACGCCAACTGTACATCTTGTGGTCGCCAACCAGTTCGAGACACCCACACTCTCAGCTTGTCGGTCCAGCGCTGTGTGTGCCAGCTATCTCGAATCATGCTCAGATAAACGTGGGTAAGAGCAGTCACAGGATTCCAGCTGCGCAAAGGTCCGCGGATACCATAGATGCAGGGTTCATCATCTTGCTCTTCCTGAAAAGTGCCAAACAACCTGTCCCAGAGGATAAAGACGCCACCATAGTTTCGATCAACATAGAGATCATTCTGGGCGTGATGCACCCGGTGATTGGAAGGGGTGACAAAAATCCATTCGTACCAGCCCAACTTTGGCACATGCTCTGTGTGCACCCAAAATTGGTAGATAAGATTTATGGAGCCTACGGTGACTACCACTTCTGCTGGAATGCCCAGCAGGTACATCGGAATGTAAAAGATCCATCCCAGCAGAAAGCCGGTGCTGGTCTGGCGCAGGGCTGTTGTCAGGTTGTAGTCCTCGCTCTGATGATGGGCAACGTGCGCCGCCCACAAAATAGTGCGCTCGTGACCCATGCGATGCAGCCAGTAGTAGCAAAAGTCGTACAGTACAAACGCCACAATCCAGGTCAGCACGCTACTGCTATCGAGCAATGGCAGAGAGAAGTACTGCGTAATCAGATAGTACACATAGCCGCCAACGCCCAGCGTGACGAATCGCCGCGCCTGACTGAGCACGCCCAGGAACAGGCTGCTGATGCTGTCGTTGAGCCTGAACGTATTGCGCTTACGTATCACGCCAAAGGCGAGTTCAAACACAATGGCAACAATGAAAAACGGTACAGCGTAGAGAACAAGATTCATGGGTAGGCTAGCCGGGCTACAAAAGACGAAATGGGACAATCCTCACGTGCCCGATTATCGCATCCCGCACCGCCATGTCACCAGCGATACCTCGCCAGAGCACGCTGGTAATACAGGGCCGTTTTTGGCGAGTACGGGATCGAGGTGAGCGCTAGATTGATTGCATGAGCGATCACATCAGCAAGCAAATGTCAGACACCATCGACCCGATCGATAACGAGTCCTGCAGGCGAGCCCGTATGGCCCGGGATCCACGTTTTGATGGTGAGTTCTTCATTGGTGTTACTTCTACCGGCATCTACTGCAGACCTATTTGTCCTGCGCGTCAGCCGGCCGAGCGCAACGTGACCTATTTCCGCCATGCGGCGCAAGCCGCAGAAAACGGCTTCAGACCCTGCCTGCGCTGCCGGCCTGAGACTGCACCCAACAGTCCCGCCTGGCTTGGTAGCGCGACAACACTACAGCGAGCACTGGACCTGATTCGTGCCGGCGCCCTCAACGGAGACAACAATCTGCAGAAACTGGCTGACAGGCTGGGTATCGGGGAGCGCTACCTCAGAAAACTTTTCCAACGTGAACTGGGTATCTCCCCCGGGGCCGTCGCGCAGAACCAGCGGCTTTTATTGGCCAAGCAACTCCTGCTCGAAACTCAGTTGCCACTAACGGAAACGGCCTTTGCGGCAGGCTTTGGCAGCGTCAGGCGATTCAACAGTGCAATACAA
>CALINF010000102.1 GCA_938045215.1 uncultured Halieaceae bacterium
GCATTAGCAAATGCGCACCCTATTATATCGATTGAAGATGGCCTGGATGAGTCTGACTGGGACGGCTGGAAGCTGTTGACCGACAAAATCGGACACAAGGTTCAGTTGGTGGGTGACGATTTGTTCGTTACCAATACGCGCATTCTGAAGCAGGGCATTGATATGGGGGTCGCCAACTCCATCCTGATCAAGTTCAACCAGATTGGCAGTCTCTCAGAAACACTGGATGCAATTGCCATGGCCAAGGCGGCAGGATATACCGCGGTAATCTCACATCGCTCTGGTGAAACGGAAGATACCACCATCGCTGATCTGGCGGTGGCGACAGCGGCAGGACAAATCAAGACGGGATCCCTGTGCCGTTCTGACCGGGTTGCCAAGTACAACCGCCTGTTGCGTATCGAAGCCGAGCTTGGCGGCAAAGCGCCTTATCGCGGCATGGCCGAATTCACCCGCTAGGTTTATAGCGTGCGCTGGCTACTCGCTATTCTCGTTGTGATACTGGTGGTGTTGCAATATCGCCTCTGGATCGCTGATGGCAGCATGGCGGAGAAGCGCAGGCTGGAGCAGCAGGTTGTTGAACAGACTGAAGTGAATCGACAGCTGTCCCAGCGCAACGCTGTACTTGAGCGAGAAGTGCTTGAACTGCAGACGGGTAATGAGGCAGTGGAAGAGCGAGCTCGGGAGCAGTTGGGACTCATTCGCGAGGGTGAAGTTTTCTACCAGGTGGTTGAAAAAAAAGAGGACGCGACGCCCGCCTCTAATGCCAAGCCTTCAGTGGATCAGCAGTAGTTATGGCATGTCATGCGGTGATTCCAGCGGCCGGCATCGGTCAGCGCATGGGGGAAACAAAGCCCAAACAATACCTCTCGATACTGGGCTGCACGCTGCTCGAACATAGCCTGCGACCCTTGTTGGCGTGTCCCGCGCTCGACAAGATAGTCGTGGTGTTACAGCCTGATGATCCGCATGTAGACGCTCTACCGTTGCTGCGCGATGAGCGTGTACTGCGCGCGGCGGGGGGTAGCGAGCGTTCGGATTCTGTACTGGGAGGTCTGGCATTATTGCAGGGTATAGCGAGCGACGATGATTGGGTTCTGGTGCATGACGCCGCGCGCCCCTGTCTGGCGGCGCAGGACCTGGAGCGCCTGTTGGTCACCGTGGTGGATAGCGGTGTTGGTGGTTTGTTGGCTGAGCCGGTACGCGACACTGTGAAGCGAGCCGATGAGCGCGCGCTGGTAACAGGTACGTTGGAACGCAGCGGGCTGTGGCGGGCCCAGACACCGCAGATGTTTCGCCTGGGCCAGCTAAGAACAGCGCTCGACAAGGCGCGGCAAGAGAGAACCACAGTGACCGATGAGGCTATGGCAATGGAACAGGCAGGTTATCCGGTGCAGTTAGTGGAGGGCTCGCCCACCAATATCAAGGTGACAGTGCCCGATGACTTGTTGCTGGCGCAGTTTTATCTGTCGCGACCTCTAGCGGAGAAAACGCTCTGATGGCGATGCGTATTGGACACGGCTACGATGTGCACTGCTTTGGAGCCGGCGACCACGTTGTGCTTGGTGGCGTACGCATCGCGCATCATCGGGGGCTGGAGGCACACTCTGACGGCGATGTGGTTATCCATGCACTGTGCGATGCATTATTGGGAGCCATTGCTGCTGGAGATATCGGTCAGCATTTCCCCGATACCGATGCTGCACACGCCAATCGCGACAGTCGTGAGTTACTGCGTGAAGTGGTCGCACTGTGTCAGGTCGGTGACTGGCAGGTGGCTAATGTCGACGCCACTGTTATTGCGCAGACCCCACGTCTTGCCGACTACATTGACGCAATGCGTGCACACCTTGCTGCTGACTTGCAGGTGCCCATTGATCGAGTCAACGTTAAGGCAACAACAACCGAGCGACTTGGCTTTACTGGTCGAGAGGAGGGCATCGCGGCGCACGCTGTCGTTCTACTGGAGACGCTGGCCAGTACATGATGCCTCAGCCACGCGCCCTGGGTAGCCCCATCGGCACTGCCCGGGTGCGAACCCAGCCTCGAGATTTTATTGTCCGCGAACAGTTGGACTTCGACCCGGAGGGCGAAGGCGAACACGTCTTCCTGCATCTGGAGAAACAAGGCCTTAACACGCTAGATCTGGTTGCACGGGTAAGTCAGTTAAGTGGGATCGATCGCTCGGACATTGGTTATAGTGGCCTGAAAGATCGCAATGCGCTCACGTCGCAATGGCTCAGCGTTCGTATGGCCGGAAAGACTGAGCCTGATTGGACTGAATTGGAGGTTGGCGGCAGCGTTAAAATACTGGATTGCCGCCGACATTTGCGCAAACTCAAGCGGGGCGTGCATCGTTGCAACCGTTTTACGCTCACACTGCGCGCCCCTACAGGTGATCGCGAGCTTCTGGAGCAGCGGCTGGCGGCTATCAAGCAGCACGGTGTCCCGAACTATTTTGGTGAGCAGCGCTTTGGCCGTGCCGGGTCTACCCTTGCGCAGGCAAAAGCCTGGCGTGATGGTGGTGGTAAACGTGTCAGTCGTAATCGGCGTAGCCTGTTTCTATCTGCACTGCGTGCCGAACTATTCAATCGGCTTCTCGCTGCGAGAGTAATCGAGGGTACCTACGCGATACCAGTCACGGGCGATGCGTGTCAGCTGCAGGGAAGTCGCAGCCTGTTTCTCTGCGCCGAGGCTGATGATGTAATGCTGCAGCGCGCCGCAGCGGGCGATATTCATCCAGCGCTGCCGCTATGGGGTCTTGGCACACCCATTGCCAGTGCGCACGCCCACGCGGAGCAGGCCAACACCTTGCTAGGCGAGCAGGCCACCTGCCGTTTTCTGGAAGCAAAGCAACTTGAACTGTCATATCGCGCCGCACGACTGCTT
>CALINF010000103.1 GCA_938045215.1 uncultured Halieaceae bacterium
GACTCTTCCCCACGGATCTAATGGGTCTTTGTCGAGATAGCCTCCGTCTGGAAAAACTTTGGGGCTGTGCTTTCCCGTCATTCGTATGCGCAGGGCCATAATGCCCTGTTCCGTGGTGGGGTACATCGCATTGTCGCTGTAGTACCTCTCCAAAGCAGCTTTTAACACATACATGTCAGCGCGAATCCGCATCAGGTCGGTATTTTCTGACGTCATCGGTGCAATGCCAAATATCTCCTCGACTCGTTCAGCGGCGACATCGCTACAAAATATATAGATATCGTCTTCTGAAGGATAAGGCTCGGCATTATTATTGCGATAAATGAACATCCGTGAATCGGCCAAGTTGCCCATGGGGTCAAGTGCAGAATATTCTCCGCATATTACGTCGCCAGGGTACTTGTCGACATCGCCATAGCTCACAAAACGTGGGTCAGAGAGCTGGGAGGCAAGGGCGTCTTGCGCTTGCTTGGGGCTTGTACCGCATGCAGACAGTGCAAGAACCATAACGAGTAGTGAAAGTTGCTTCAATTGAATGCTCTCAGCATAGGTGTTGAATCTGACGCGGGTAAGACAGGCGCCGCTCTAGTTTCAGGACGCGATTGTAGCGCGTTGAATAGCAATCGACCATGCTATTGAATCGGTGTGATCATAACAGTTTGAAAGTTCTTTACCTGGCCGTGGTATCCCTCCCAGAATGTCTCGCATAACCAATATTGGAGATTGGCATGAACGTTTACTCACTGACCTTACTGACCTGCTTGTGGATGTTTGCGCAGCATGCTCATGCGACGTCTGACTCCGTCATCTCGAGCCAGGTCGCGCCGGGGTTTCTGCTTGCGGTAATCCCGGACACCCAGAACATGCTCGATTACGAGAATCAGCGGGGGGAAGGTTTTGTGCTCGATGGTGTGCAGCAGTTTCAGCAGCAAATGGACACGCTCGCCAGCTGGCAGCAACGAACAGGTCGTCCCCTCGCATTTGTGGTTGGTGTGGGAGATGTCTGGCAGCATCAGTCCAAAGTCGTTGATGAGGCACACGTTGAACGTGGTGTGGGTGCTATAGAGAATCCTATCTTCAATTTTCCCGATAGAGTCAGCCAGCGGGTACTCGATGAAGAAATACCGGCGGCCATCGAGGGCTATCGCAAGCTTGCCGCAGCGGGTATTCCCTTTGGCGTGCTGCCGGGGAATCACGACTACGATGCCATGTGGAGTGCCGCCGGTTTTCCGCCAGATCTGACCATACCTCGGAGCGAACTCAAGCGATTACCAGAGCAGATTGGCATGATTCATGTTGGAGGCTTGGACAATTTTCGTTCTGCCTTTGGTTCCAACGGTGAGTTTTTTCGCGACAAGCCCTGGTATGTCAGCAGTTTCGACGGCGGATCCAGCAGCGCACAGGTGTTTTCGGCTGCGGGTTATCAATTTCTGCACCTCGCACTTGAGATGCAACCCTCTGATGCTGTTGTGGCCTGGGCGCTAGAGGTTGTCGACCAACACGAGGGTATGCCTACGATTGTCAGTACGCATGATTACCTCAACACCGACGGCATTCGTTTGCCTAATCCAATACTGGACCTGGCTCAGGCGGATCCGGAGGGTCACAACAGTGCTGAGGACATCTGGAAGGAATTGATTAGCCAGCGAGATGAGATTTTTCTCGTATTGTGCGGACACCAGCATGGTCAGGGACGCAGGGTGGATCTCAATAGCAATGGTTATGAGGTCCATCAGGTGTTAGCCAACTACCAGAGCAGGGGACAGTCGGCTCTCGATGCGGGTGCTACTCGCAGCGCAGGATCAGGCCGCCCTCCGGGCGTGGGCGACGGCTGGTTCCGAATAATGGATTTCCATCTTGAGTCAGATCAACCCTACATCGAGGTAAAAACCTATTCGAGTCATTATCAGGCATACGCCAGTGAATTGAAGGACTATGCACGTTGGTATCAGCCGCAAGAGCAGCCTCAGCTGTCAGAGTCCGCTTATCGTGCGCGGGATACGTTTCGTCTGGCGCTACCAGATTTTCGACAGCGTTTCGGCCCTCCATCGTTCTTTGCGAAGCCGTGAATGACGAGGTAAGCTTTGGTGATGAAAATTGCTGACTACCTGACTAAAGACGATATCACGCGGTTTACCGCCAAGAGTGACTTCCACGCCTGGCGCCTGGTCGTGGGCAACTGGGTGCTGATAGCCATCGTATTCGCGCTGGTCGCGTCCTACCCCAACCCGCTAACCATTCTACTTGCGATGGTGTTGCTCGCCGGCCGGCAGCTGGGTTTGTCTGTGCTGATGCATGAGGCGGGCCACCGAACACTGTTTCGCACTCCCTGGCTTAATGATGTGGTGGGCCAATGGTTGTGTGCTGCACCCGTGTTCAGCAATCTGCCTTCATACGCCAAAGGCCATCTGGAGCACCATCGCAAGGCCGGTACTCATGATGATCCGGATCTCCCGAACTATGCAGCCTATCCTGTGTCGTCAGAGAGCTTTCGCAGGAAAGTATTCCGTGACCTGACCGGCCAGACCGGTTTCAAGCTCTTATCAGCAATAGCCCGAGGTGCTTCCGGCATTATCAGTACACAAAAGCGCGAGTCTGCGTGGCCATTCATACAGGAGTTGATCGCTCAGGCGCTGCTTTTTGCGGTGCTGTATGCATTCGGCATTGGTTGGGCTTATCTCGTATGGCTGGGCGCGTTCCTTACATTTTTTATGTTGATCATTCGTGTGCGTCAGGTTGCAGAGCACGCTGCTGTGCCTGATCTGTATGATCGAGACCCCAGAAAGAACACACGCACTGTGGATGCGCCCTGGTGGCAGAAGCTGGTGTTCGCCCCCAATGGAGTAAACTACCACATGGAACATCACTTCATAGCCAGCGTGCCCTGTTACCGATTGCGAGCACTGCGTGAACATCTCAAGGCGCAGCACGCGCTGGATAATGTGCCAGTTTTTTCCGGCTACGGGCAGTTATTGAAACACGCGGTTGCCGTGTGAGACTTGTATTCACAGCGCCGCTTCTGCGGCGCTTTTTTTTAGTGCTCTCTGCGCTGCTGTGTTTCTTTGTCGCCACCGGAGCATATGCTGAGAGTTTTGATCAGCAGGTAGAATCTGTCATCAGGCCGCTGGCAAACGGTTTGGCGGGTGTTGTGTTCTACAAGATAAGCCTGTTTGGTCAGCCATTTCCCCTCATCGTTTTGTGGCTGGCTATTGCGGCGATTTTTTTCACCCTCTACATGGGTTTTATCAACATTCGGGGTTTTGGTCTGGCTGTACGCCATGTTCGCGGCCATTTCCACAATCCCAGCGCGCGAGGAGAGATATCACACTTTCAGGCGGTTGCGACTGCTGTGTCTGGCACTGTAGGGATTGGCAATATAGGTGGTGTGGCGGTTGCGATAGTCATAGGGGGGCCTGGAGCCGCGTTCTGGTTGATCATCGCAGGCTTTCTCTCGATGTCTACCAAATTGGTGGAATGCACCTTGGGTGTAAAGTATCGCAAACACAACCCTGATGGCTCCGTATCGGGTGGTCCAATGTACTACCTTGAGCGCTACCTCAGCGACCGTGGCGTTCCCGGGCTTGGCAAATGCCTTGGAAGCTTCTACGCGTTATCGCTGGTGATCGGCTGTCTCGGCATTGGCAACATGTTTCAATCCAATCAGGCATACGTTCAGTTTGTTGTCATCACCGGCGGTGAGCAGTCATTTTTTGCTGACAAGGGTTGGCTGTTTGGCCTGGTCATCGCCGCCACAGTTGGGCTGGTCATCCTGGGGGGAATTAAATCTATCGCCCGAGTCGCCGCACATGTGGTTCCGTTCATGGCGGTTCTTTACGTTATCTCGGCGCTAATCATCATTGGTATGAGCTATGAGCACATTCCGGGTGCTATCGCGCTGATAGTGGGCAACGCCTTCACCATGGAAAGTGCCACGGGGGGTATGGTTGGCGCCATTATTGTTGGGTTTCAGCGTGCCTTGTTCTCCAATGAAGCGGGGATCGGCTCAGCGTCAATCGCGCACTCAGCTGTGCAGACCGACGAACCTGCTTCAGAGGGGTTGGTGTCTCTGCTGGAGCCTTTCATCGATACGGTTGTTATCTGTACGCTTACCTCTCTGGTTATCGTGACGACGGCTTATCCCAATGGTCTGATGGACAGCGGTCTGGAGGGTATAGCCCTCACGTCGGCTTCGTTTGAGCATCACGTCAGTTGGGCCCCATATCCACTGGCTGTAGCGGCACTACTATTTGCATTCTCCACCAGCATTTCGTGGTCTTACTA
>CALINF010000104.1 GCA_938045215.1 uncultured Halieaceae bacterium
TTTGGTGCACCAAGTGATCACCTCCTGCGTCATTACTTCTGTCTCAACGCTGGAAGTGTTTCTTGCGGATCCAGCCAGACATATTTCAGATTGAGCGAATCCATTAGATTGGAGGGCATGCCTTTCACGCTGGGATGTATAAGATGCTTACTGGTATAGGTATAGATAGGGATGATGGGCATCTGCTCCATCAATCGTGTCTCTGCCTCATAAAAAATGGCGTAACGCTCCTCCCGTGTCTTGGCCTGCGGTGCCTTGTTGCGAATCAGGTCATCGTAAACCGGATCGGCAAAGCCCGTATTATTGTTACCGCCGCCGGTGAGATACATGTCCAGAAAGTTGTTGGCATCCACGTAGTCACCAATCCACCCGCGGCGCGCGATATCAAAGTTCATCTGCGTCACTGAATCCAGATAGACCTTCCACTCCTGGTTTGCGATGGTTATCTCGATATTCAGCTCGTCCTTCCACATCTGCTGTAGCGCAACGGCCACCTGGCGATGGCTCTCTGACGTGTTGTAGATAAGCTCGATCCCTGGCCATCCCTGGCCATCGGGGTATCCAGCCTCCGCGAGTAAGCGCCGTGCTTTCTCAGGATTGTAGTCAAATATTTTGGGGGGCTGATATCCCAACGTCCCTGGAGGTGTAATGCTGTACGCAGGCACTGCTGATTGCTTTAACACCGTATTGACAAGTGACTCACGGTTCACCGACATGGACAGCGCCTGACGCACCCTAACGTCATCCACTGGCGGACGCTTTGTGTTCATCAGGTAGAAATAGGTGCCCAGGTAGGGTGCCTGCACATAGGGCGTGTCTTTCATCGTCCTGTAACCCGGAATTTTGTCCAGCGGGATTGTAGCCGTGTAGTGCAGCTGCCCCACACGGAACATACGTTCCTCACTGACGATGTTCTCGGTGGGATAGAACACCACACCGTTGAGCTTGACCCTGTCGCGATCCCAGTAGGTGTCACTTTTCACCATGCTGATACGACGATTGAGCTTCCAATCAGACAGTACGAATGGGCCATTGCCCACGATGTTCTCAACTCGAGTCCACTTGGTAAATCGATCCGTTTTCTCACCAAACTTCTCAATGGTAGGACGATGCACAGCGAACGTGCTGTAGTGGTCCATCAGTTGCAGGAAAAACGGGGTGGGTTCTGTGAGTGTCACTTCGAGCGTCAGGTCATCCAGCGCCTTAACGCCGACGTCGCCAAAATCCTCTAGCTCTCCGGTTGCATACGCCTGCGCATTATCGACGGGAAACAGCATATAGGCGTACAGATTTCCCATCGCCGGGTCGAGTGCGCGATCCCAGGACCAGACATAGTCGTGCGCGGTGACTGGGTCACCATTAGACCATCGCGCCTCTGGGTTGATATGAAAGGTAATGACGCGGCCGTCATCGCTGAAATCCCAGCTGCTGGCAACGCCGGGCTCAGGCTCCAACGTATGGGGATTCTTAACCGCGAGGCCCTCAAAGAGCGCTCGAATCAGCTTATTTTCAGGTACGCCTGTAACAACGTGAGGGTCCAGACCCTGCGGCTCTGAACCGTTGCCAAAATGAAGGATACCCTCGCGATTACCCAGCTCAACATTGGACTCACCGCCCGTGCAGCCGAACAAGCCCAGCACAAGCGCGATAGTGGCAAAAATTCTTGTGTACAGAGGACTAGCTCCTGACAGTTAACGTGTTAGAACAACCACGGTAACTGTACAGAAGTGGACAGGAAAAACCAGCTTGCGATAGTACACAAAGCGCGCCGGGGGACAGCGCGCGCAATCAGTTTGCGTTGCTACCGCCGGTAAACGATCACAGCGTAACTATATACGCCGCGAGGTTCTCAATGTCGTCACTGCCCAGCTGGGACGCCTGACTCCACATCAGCGCACTCTGAGAACCAACAGTTTCGCCATTCTTATAGCGCGTGAGCTTGTCGGCAATGGCTTCCATCGTCTGTCCGGCCAGCTTTGGCCCTACCCCGCCTTCTCCAGCTGCGCCATGACAGGCCACACAACCGATATAGGCCATCTTGCCCAGTTCCGCCGGGGGCGCAGCGGCCTTCGCAGCCGCCTTTGCAGCCGATACCGCCACCACACCGCCAGTTTCTTCTTTCCACTGTTCATAGCACTCGCCAGAACAGCCGTTGATGTCACGACCATCGTAATCATTGGCCTGCATTGCCCACAGCGGCAAACCAAAAGCAAAACAGGTAAACAATATCAGCGCAAAGTTGGTTCCGTTCACGTCACTCTCTCCGGATTAGGTAACTTGTTGAAACAGTCCAGAGAGTTACGTAGCGATTGCGGATGCGGTTTCGATTGGTGCTCCAGAGTGTCAACAACGCATGAACAGAGACTGGACACCTACGGGTGTATAGAAAATAGGCAAGGGCAACTGCGCGCCGTCGGGATCACGGCACGCTCTCGCATCCCGGTTGCCGCGAGCGTGGGTATTGCGTTTTCAACTAAGCCTAATTTGGCGCGCCAATTCGAAGACCACGACGGAGCACCGACTTCATCTCATCAGTTTCGAGCTGACTCATGCGGGCCTGTGTAAACAGGATAGAACCGTGAAATGTTCCAGGGAAACTGTGCAACTCTGTGGGAACCCCTGCTTGCATGAGGGCAAGTGCATACAACACCCCCTCGTCACGCAGCGGGTCAAACTCCATGGTGTTGATGTAAGCCGGCGGCAAACCTGATAGATCTTCTGCCCGTGCTGGCGCAG
>CALINF010000105.1 GCA_938045215.1 uncultured Halieaceae bacterium
CGACTTCTGTATGAGCGATTCCGGTTCTGGAAGGGGTTGGCACACGCAGCAGCAGGATAAAAATTCCCGAGGCGGCCAGCACTGCCGTTGCATAGAACACGGCAGACAGCCCACCAAAAGCCGCCAGAGCTGGACCCAGCAGTAGCGCCAGTGCAAACGAAGCGCCAATACTGATACCCACTACAGTCATGGCTTTTGTGCGCTGCTCATCGCTGGTGAGGTCTGCCAGCAGTGCCATAAGCGTGCCGGCAATTGCGCCAGCGCCCTGCAGCACGCGCCCGAGAATCAATCCGGTCATGGTTTCAGACATACCAGCCACAACGCTACCGAGTACGAACACCAGCAAACCGCCCACGATGACCGGTTTGCGACCGATCTTGTCGGACAACCAGCCCAGGGGAATCTGCAGCAATGCTTGACTGGCACCATAGATTCCCAATGCAAGTCCCAGCATGGCTGGCGTAGCACCTGGATAGTCGGCGCCATAAAGCACCAACAATGGCAGTACCATGAACAGCCCGAGCATGCGAAAGCTGTACAGCAGCGCAAGGGAGCTCACAGTGCGCCTCTCGAGCGCAGTCATAGGGTGTTTGGTAATCACGGGGACATCGTTCCTGAATGCGGCGCTATTCTAACAGTTTCATAGCGCGCATAACATCCGGTACGCGCTTGAAGCCGTACATCTGGGAGTATTTTGCCTCTTCTATTTGGCCTGACTATCGGCCTGCGCATATACTGTTCGGTTTCCGTCATTCAGCTGCATCAGGTACTTCATGGATACAATTCAGGTTCGCGGCGCGCGCACCCACAATCTCAAAAATATCGACCTGGACATCCCTCGCGACAAGCTGGTCGTCATCACCGGTTTGTCCGGCTCAGGAAAGTCGTCGCTGGCATTCGATACCTTGTACGCCGAGGGGCAGCGTCGTTACGTTGAATCGCTATCAACCTATGCCCGGCAGTTTCTGTCCATGATGGAAAAACCGGACATGGACCACATCGAAGGTCTCTCGCCCGCCATTTCCATAGAGCAGAAATCCACCTCTCACAACCCGCGCTCCACCGTGGGTACGATAACGGAGATATACGATTATCTGCGCCTGCTATTTGCCCGGGTTGGCGAGCCCCGATGCCCCGACCACGGCAAAAGCCTGCAGGCGCAAACTGTCAGCCAGATGGTCGATACCGTATTGGCGATGCCTGAGGGCAGTCGCCTCATGCTGTTGGCACCCGTTGTGCGCGATCGCAAGGGAGAGCACCTGCATGTGTTTGAGGAATTGCGAGCCGGGGGCTTCGTTCGTGCGCGTATAGACGGCATCGTCACTGATCTCGATGACGTGCCGGAGCTGGACAAGAAAAAGAAGCACCGCATCGAGGTCGTGATTGATCGCTTCAAGGTACGTGAGGACCTGGCACTGCGTCTGGCAGAGTCATTCGAAACAGCGCTGGGCCTGACCGACGGGCTGGCTTCCATCAGTTCAATGGATGGCAATGGCAAAGACATCAGTTTTTCGGCGCGCTTTGCCTGCCCGGAATGCGGCCATAGCATTGATGAACTGGAGCCTCGACTATTTTCCTTCAACAACCCCGCCGGCGCGTGCAGTAGTTGCGATGGACTGGGCGTAAAACAGTACTTTGATGCCGACCGCATCATATTATTCCCGGAATCCAGCCTGGCAGAAGGTGCAATTCGCGGCTGGGACCGCCGCAACGTATATTACTTTCACATGTTGAACTCGCTTGCGGAACACTATGGTTTCGATATCGACAAGCCCTACTGCAAGCTTAGCAAGAAACATCAGCAGGTGATTCTTCATGGCAGCGGGAAAGAAGATGTGGCCTTTGCCTATGTTAACGACCGCGGAGATGTTTTTCAGCGCAAGCACCCATTCGAGGGCATCATTCCAAACATGGAGCGACGCTACCACGACACCGAATCCAATTCAGTGCGAGAAGATCTTGCCAGATTTCTGGCAACGGCTCCCTGCCCTGACTGCGACGGAACCCGCTTGCGACGTGACGCCAGACATGTATTCGTTGATGAACGCACCCTGCCTGAAATTGTGTCGATGGCCGTTGGTGAGGCTGAGAACTATTTCGGGCAACTGAAGCTGCAAGGGCGCCAGGGTGAGATCGCCGACAAAATTCTCAAAGAACTGCGCGCACGCTATCGTTTTCTGGTGGACGTGGGGCTGAACTATCTGACTCTGAATCGAAGCGCAGAGACGCTATCGGGCGGAGAGGCGCAGCGTATCCGGCTGGCCTCCCAGATTGGCGCGGGTCTTGTTGGCGTGATGTACATTCTCGATGAACCGTCTATCGGCTTGCACCAGCGCGACAACGAACGACTTCTGAAGACACTGGTGCATTTGCGCGACCTCGGCAATACGGTACTGGTTGTAGAGCATGATGAAGACGCCATCCGCAGCGCAGATCACATCATCGATATCGGGCCTGGTGCCGGCGTGCACGGAGGTATGATTGTGGCGCAGGGTACGTATGAAGATATTCTCAAAGCCGACGACTCGCTAACGGGCGCCTATCTGTCGGGCACTCGCCGAATCGAGATTCCCACCAAACGCACAGTACCCGATGCAGACAAGCAGCTGGTTCTCAAAGGCGCAAGTGGTAACAACCTGCAAACGGTAACGCTGGAAATACCGCTTGGACTGCTCACGTGTATCACCGGTGTATCAGGCTCGGGCAAGTCGACACTGATCAACAGCACCCTCTATCCGATCGCCGCGACAGAACTCAATGGTGCAACCACATTGAAACCGTCGGCCTATGAAGAGATCAGTGGCCTGGAGCATATCGATAAGTGTATCGATATAGACCAAAGCCCGATTGGGCGTACCCCCCGATCCAACCCTGCCACCTACACAGGCATTTTTACACCGGCGCGAGAGCTCTTCGCGGGCACTCAGGAAGCACGCTCACGGGGCTATAAGCCGGGTCGCTTCAGCTTCAACGTCAAGGGTGGCCGCTGCGAAGCCTGCCAGGGTGATGGTGTTACCAAGGTGGAGATGCACTTCCTGCCCGATATCTATGTTCCTTGCGATGTATGCAAGGGAAAACGGTATAACCGTGAAACGCTTGAAGTTCGGTACAAGGGTAAGAATATCCACGAAGTACTGGAGATGACGGTTGAAGATGCGCTGGAGTTCTTTGAGCCGGTACCATCTATCGCCCGCAAGCTGCAAACGCTGATGGATGTTGGACTGTCCTATATTCGACTGGGTCAGGCTGCAACGACCTTATCGGGTGGTGAGGCACAGCGCGTAAAACTGGCCAAGGAACTTTCCAAACGCGATACGGGCAGCACACTCTACATTCTCGACGAACCTACCACAGGTCTACACTTCGAGGATATCAATCAACTACTGACGGTGCTGCATCGATTGCGCGATCACGGCAATACCGTGGTGATCATCGAGCATAATCTGGATGTCATCAAAACGGCAGACTGGGTTGTCGACCTGGGGCCCGAAGGCGGCAGTGGTGGCGGGCAAATAATTGCCACCGGCACGCCGGAAGACGTAGCCGCGGTGAAAGGTTCATTTACCGGTCAGTTCCTGAAGCCGATTGTCTCTGGCAGTAAAACCAGGGCGAAGAATGCAACGAAGGCCAAAGCCAAAACAAAAGCAAAAGCCAAGGCAAACAAAAAGGCGGCTTGAGCAGCCTACGGCCAGCCCGCGCCCGGGGCCTCTACCCTCACCCTCTCAATCTTGCCTTTGGGGTCTTTTGAGGCGTGCGACTTGTCAGAACTTGGTGCGGTCATCATGAACAGGTCTTTACGGTCTTCACCGCCCAACATACAAGCGAAACAGTTCTGGCTGGCTTGTGCGGTGGCAATCACATTGCCGCCCTCTTCAAACAAAACACATTCGGCCGACAGCGCGTCAGCGATCCACACATTGCCGTTGCCATCAAGACAGATACCGTCGGGCGCGCGCGCACCTACGTGAGCCCACTCGCGGCGATTACTTAAACTGCCATCTTCGGCCCGGTCAAAGGCCGTGAGGCACATGCCCAGTGTTTCAGCAATGATCAGGGTACCGCCATCGGGCGTAATTACCGCGCCATTGGGAAAACTTAAACCGGGCGCAGCAACATGGACGCGACCATCAGGTTCCACGCATACCAGATCGGCTTTCGGGTGATCCTTCATGACAACCTCAGCGCTACGGGTTCTGATGTGGTCATCCAGATCGAAGCCGAAATTGCCAACGTAAGCGCGACCATCTGCATCAACCACCATATCGTTGCACAGATGACGGGCGTGAGCCGACAGGTCTGCATGTACCACGAAGCCATCGTCTTCCTCACGCAATAGTGTCATGCTGGCCATGCCAACAACGATTAGCCTGCCATCGGGCAGCCAGCCCAGACCTGACGTCTGCTCGTTGAACTTATGCTCTATTCGTATATCGCCTTGCGCCCCTACCGACAACACCGCATGCTGGTAGAAATCGCTAAACCACAGTCGCCCATTGTGCCATCGCGGCCCTTCTCCAAAATACAATCGGTCAGCCACGGTTTCACGCTGCATCCTCATTCCCCGGTTTGTTAATTGTTTGTAGAGAGTAGCAGTCGGCGCTATCTGCGCAAGCCACAGGCTGCGCTCAGCCGCGTTTATCGCGCGCACAAAAAAGCCGGGCAGAGCCCG
>CALINF010000106.1 GCA_938045215.1 uncultured Halieaceae bacterium
TAGTGGCGGTTACACATCGTCGCGCAAGGAGGTTGTTGACCTGCTGCGCCAGCGCTCGCGGCCATACCTGTTTTCAAACACCGTTGCTCCCCCTGTGGTAGCCGGCGCAATTAAGGCGATTGAGCTGGTAACGCAGTCCAGTACTCTGCGTGACCGGCTTGCGCATAATACGGCGGTGTTTCGAGAGGGTCTTGAAAAGCTGGGGTTTGATCTGCTTCCGGGCGAGCACCCGATTGTGCCTGTTATGTTGCACGATGCCGGATTGGCCGCGCGCTTTGCTGAGGCGATGCTGGCTCAGGGCGTGTACGTAGTGGCGTTTTCGTTCCCGGTGGTTCCACGGGGTAAGGCGCGCATTCGTACGCAGATGTCAGCGGCGCTCACCGATGATGATCTGGCGATGGCGATTGAGGCGTTTGGACGCGCCAAGAAGGAAGTAGGCTGCTGACTCGCAGTCGTTGTCGGTAGGGCTTAGGAGCTATATCCAGCGGGCGGCGGTTTTGTCGCCGTCGCGACGGCCTGGGCATTGGCGACGATCTTCTGCCTTCAGGTCGAACCGCACGTCACCACGACGATCAACGGCGGTGCGGCGATTGCCCTTGCGACGCTCAATGCCCATGTATTTGTCGGCATGGCATTCTTCGGCGCCGAATGCGGGTGGGGTTGGATCTTTCACTTCAAAGGTCGATTTTTGAGTAGGCATGGTGTTGGCCCTCTTTGCTAATGTGATGCTTTTTGGTGCCTGACGCTCGAGTGTGAGGCAACTTGAATTGATTTGCTCTCCAAAAATACCCCCGTTCAGGGTATATCGGCGGAATTTGTGACGCCTGTCACAAACTTATTCCCATGCATTGGGCTCGGCAGTAGACCTATTTGGAATGGCTGGCCAAGACCGCTTGACTCATTGGTTATAGTAGCGATTCTCGATTCTGTCAAAATACTGCAAACTTGGCATCTATATCTACTTTTGACTGCATGATCGGCGAATATCGTGAATTTTGTGATAGAAGACAGAGTTGATTGCTGAATGTGTGACCGACAGCGCATTAATCACATGGTATTTGCGGCTGGTCTGTCCTATTCTGCTTGTCCGATGAAAATCGACTAGTTTCAGCAGCTTAGGCAGTATTGCTAAAATTTTCTGCTGTTACTGCTGAGTAGCAATAAAAGGGCGAGAAAGCCCTGGTGGGGATGTAGACCAGACATGACTGCACGCGCAGACGATTCCTTATTACAGTGCCTTTTGGCACTGTGCCGGTTTCATGGCAACGCCTCTACGGCGGAGGCGCTAGCGGGTGGCCTGCCGTTGGAAGAAGGGCATCTGACGCCGGCGCTGTTTGAACGCGCTGCCAGTCGCGTGGGTCTTGCCAGTCGTATTGTGCACAAGAAGGCCGACCAGATTGAGCCTGCACTCCTGCCAGCGGTGTTATTGCAGGAAGGGCAAAAGGCCTGTCTGTTGATGAGCTGGTCTGATGACGGCCAGACGGCGCAGGTCACCTACCCCGACCTGAACGAAGCCATCGTCGATGTCGATAAAGAGACATTGCTGGCAGATGATGTGAGTACGGCGATAGTCTGCCGGCCGCGTTTTCGTTTCGACAAGCGGGCCCCGCGCACGGGCACTTCCGAGCGAGGCCACTGGTTCTGGGACGCGATGCGCGCAAACACGCCAATATATCGCGATGTGTTGTTAGCGGCGTTCTTCATCAACGTGTTTGCGCTGGCCTTACCCCTGTTTACCATGAATGTGTACGACCGCGTAGTGCCCAACTATGCGGTTGAAACCCTGTGGATGCTGGCGGCGGGCGTGCTGATTATTCTGCTCGCGGATATCAGTCTACGCACCATGCGAGGGTATTTTCTGGACCTGGCTAGCCGGCGAGTAGACGTGACGCTATCGGCGCAGATCATGGAGCGAGTGCTGGGTATCAAGATGGAGCACCGACCTGCCTCTGTGGGTTCTTATGCAGTGAACTTGCGCTCGTTCGAGACCTTACGTGATTTCATTGCCTCCGCGACCATCGCGACGATCATAGACGTGCCGTTTGCATTGCTCTTTCTGGGCGTGATCGCCTGGATTGCCTGGCCAGTACTGGTGCCGCTGTGTATAGGACTGACCATCGTGCTGGGTTATGCCCTGATAGTTCAGGGCAAGTTGAAGGAATTGTCTGAAACCACCTATCGAGCCGGCGCCCTGCGCAATGCCACGCTGATCGAGAGCCTGGTGGGTCTGGATACGATCAAGTCGATGGGTGCAGAATCGCGCATGCAGCGCAAGTGGGAGGACACCACGGCGTTCCTGTCACACGTGGGTGTGCAACTGCGATTGCTGTCTAACTCCACGATCAATGTAACGATGTGGTCGCAGCAGATGGTGACCATGTTTGTGATTGTCACAGGCGTGTACCTGATCACCGCTGGCGAGTTAAGTATGGGTGGGTTGATTGCGTGCACCATGCTGTCTGGCCGAATCATGGCTCCGTTTGGTCAGGTTGCAGGGCTTATCACCCAGTACCACAACGCCGAGATCGCTCTCAAAGCGCTGGACGAAGTAATGGCCACGCCACTGGAGCGTCCCGAGGGCGCCCAGTTCCTGTCTCGCGACATGTTTAATGGCGAGATCGAATTCAAGAATGTGTCCTTTGG
>CALINF010000107.1 GCA_938045215.1 uncultured Halieaceae bacterium
GCTCGACAACGCTCTGTTCAATACCCAGTTGTTCACAGACCTGCGATAGCAGAGGGATGGTGTTGCCACATCGGCGCAGCAGTTGCTCTACCTGCTCCCAATGCGTTGCGGTTTGTGCATCAACTTCGGGCTTGAACTGCGAACGGCTGATCCTCCCCTCGCTTAACACAAGCTCATTCTGCTGTAGCTGATCTGTTATCACTGCCATCATAAGCGTTGGTTCAACGTGCTCTGCGAGCGCCACCTTGATATCGCTCACCTTGATTCCCGCTAGCTCAGGTTCATTGGCGTGCCATTTGTCGACGATCCCCAACACCTCCTGCCTGGTATTACGCCAGCGCTCTACGCTGGCCATCCAGTGCGTGCCCTCAGCGGTAAACGGGCGACCCGCCGCAACCATCAGTTCACTAATGTCTGCTGGCAGCAGATTACAGCTCTGACCAAAGCGATCCAGGTTCACCAGTTGATGCTGCGCCATGAGCTCAGACAGCGTCTGGGCTACCGAGGTTGCTTTCATCGCATTGAGATAGGCCATGCGATGATGCTGGGCTTTACCGTATTTGTGCGCGGCAGGGTCAAGTACCTTACCTCCACCGAGAATGATGTCCTCGGCATGATCGCGCAGTAGAAAGCGCTCACCTCGATACGACGCCACATCATGATCGAGTTGTAACTGCGCCACACATTCGCTCCCCGGTTGGAGTCGCTTGCCTGCTTGGTCGGGGTCGAGAAAGGCGATACGGCCCGCAATGCGCTTGGCTCCAATATGCAGTTTTATGGGCGCATAGTGCTTTAAAGCAAAAGGCGCACTGGCAAGCATTGCGAACGATACGTCGAGTCGGCTGGTTGCTGCCGCGGCGCCGGGCTGCACCAGCCAATCCCCTTTCTCAATAGAGGACGTATCCAGTTTTCCCGTTAAGTTCAGCGCACAGCGTTGCCCAGCGCGCGCTGTATCGCTTTCCTGATCGTGCACCCGAATACCACGAATGCGCACGTCGATTTCTTGCGGTAGTAGCTTAAGTGTGTCGCCCACGCCGATTTTACCGGCTGCTGCAGTGCCAGTTACGATAAGGCCAGCGCCTTTGGCCGAAAACGTACGATCGATAGAGAGGCGAAAGCAACCTGTCGCAGCACGCTGCGCTGTTTGCTCGGCACGTTTCAGAAGCTCACTCTTCAACGCAGTGATGCCGGTGCCATCGAGGCTGGAGACTGGAAATAGCGAGGCATTATTCCACGGGCGTCCGGCAAGTATGCCCGTAATGTCTTGTGTGAGTTGCGCAAGTCGCGTGGGATCCACCCGGTCTATCTTGCTGATTACAACGATCAGGTCGTTAACGCCAAGCAGCTCCAGTACATCCATATGCTCATGGGTTTGCGGCATGGGGCCATCGTCCGCGGCGATCACCAGCAGGCCAGTGTCGATACCGCTGATACCGGCAATCATATTGTTCATGAAACGCTGATGGCCCGGTACATCGATGAAGCCCAACGGCGTTTTGCCCGGACGCCTCAGGTAGGCAAAGCCGTTGGTAATCGACAGTCCTCTGCGTTGTTCCTCTTCGAGACGATCGGTCTCTACGCCGGTCAGCTGCTTGATGAGTGAGGTCTTTCCGTGATCAACGTGACCGGCAGTGGCAATTATCACAGGTGTAGCGAGCCCAACTGATCGACAAACAAAGACTGTTGATCGGCTTCAAGGCAGCGCAAGTCCAGCCACAATGCGTTTTTGTGCAGCCGGCCGATAACTGGCAGTGGTAGCTTGCGCAAGGCCTCTGCCAAACGGCGTAAATCCTTGTCTTGTCCTGATTGTGCAACAATTTGCAAAGCCGCGCTTGGCAGGGTTTCGACCGGCAGCGAGCCGCTGCCGATCTGGCTGACGCAGTCGGTGACTGATACGTCATAGTGAGGCAGCACGGCGGCTTGTGCGGCTGATAACAAGGCCTGTGCCTGGTCGCGTATAGCTGGCTGTGCACGGGTGAGCAAACGCAAGGTGGGCAAGTGCTCGCTGAGCGTTTGCGGATCGCGGTAAAGCTTGAGTACCTCAGCCAACGCAGCCAGCGTCATCTTGTCCAGACGCAGAGCACGTTTCAGGGGATTGCGCTTGATCTGGGCGATCAGGTCTGCGCGCCCTGCAATAAGACCCGCCTGGGGTCCACCGAGCAGTTTGTCGCCACTGAAGGTGATCAAGTCAGCGCCATTTGCCAGCGCTTGCGCGGCGGTGGGTTCATCGGGCAATCCCAATGCGCTGAAGTTGACGAGATTGCCGCTGCCGAGATCGTGCACAAACGGGATATGGTGCTCGCTGGCCAGCGCGGCGAGTTCATCCTCTTCCACGTCACAGGTAAACCCTTCAACCCGGTAGTTGCTAGTATGCACCTTCATCAGTAGTGCAGTGTCGGCGCCTATAGCGCCACGAAAGTCATGCAGATGCGTGCGGTTGGTCGCGCCCACTTCCACCAACGTGCAGCCGGCGCGTGTCATTACCTCGGGAATACGAAACGAGCCGCCTATTTCTACCAACTCACCACGCGATACTGGTACCTCTTTGTGCATGGCGAGCGTATTGAGCACGAGCAACACAGCCGCCGCGTTGTTGTTCACGGCAGTGGCCGCTTCTGCGCCGGTCACTTCACAGATCAGCGCTTCCACGTGGGATTCCCGGTCGCCACGCTTACCGGTTTCCAAATCAAACTCGAGATTACTGGGTGCGCTGGCCACCTTAACAATCGCCTCGATCGCGGCCTCGGGCAGGTTCGCTCGCCCCAGGTTGGTGTGCAGCACCGTACCACTGAGATTGAGAACAGTGGTCAGGCTGGACTGGCTCTTGATCGCAAGCTGTGAGTTCAACGCATGTCGAATAGCATCAATCGACAGGTCCGGCTTGAGCCCGGAGGCAATGTCTGCGCGCAGCGCTGCTGTGATATCTCGCAACGCGCTGGTGACAGGCGCTTGACCCCAGCGCTGCAACTCCTCAGTCATCGTCTGCAACAGTGCATCGATGGAGGGCAGCTGACGATAGTCATCAGATGATACAGCGGCGGATGGGTCGGTCATACGTGGGGGTCCTGAGCGATAAACTGGAAATGGGTGTCTGGCCAACGGCCTTTGCTAATGACGATTTGTACTGGGTCATCTACACTGGTGCGATTGTACAATTTTTTCCGCTACGGGGTGCCATGACCAATACTCACGCAAACTATATTGTAGTTGTAAAACGCGATTGCCCCACCTGTGTTCTGGTTGAGCCGGTTTTGGCCCAATTGCAAGCCACCGGCTGCAACTTGCAGGTGTGGAGCCAGGACGATCCAACCTTTCCCGAGACTGTGACCGATGTTGGCGACGACAGCAATCTCGAGCAATCCTGGATACTGAAAATCGAAACCGTACCCACCGTAATACGCATGGAAGAGGGCGCTGAGAGTGAGCGTACAGTTGGGTGGGACAGAAGCGAGTGGCTGAGGCTTTTCGAGCAGGATGAGCTGGTTGCGGAACTACCGGACTTTCGACCCGGCTGCGGTTCCAAAAGTGTAGAACCTGGCATGCCCGAAAAACTCGCGCTCAGGTTTGGTGATATCAGCCTGCAATCGCGACAGATCGTGGTGGGTGACATGGAAGACGCGATGGAATCGTGCTTCGAGCGTGGCTGGAGTGATGGCCTGCCGGTGGTACCACCAACCCAATTGCGGGTTGTAAGGATGCTGGCGGGCACAAACCGTGACCCCGCCGAGGTGTTGGGCGAGGTGCCACCAGACCTGCAGCCCTGCACGGTGGAAAAGGTGGCAATTAACGCAGTGATGGCCGGGTGCAAACCCGAGTACCTGCCGGTGGTAATCGCAGCGGTGGAGGCGTGCCTGATTGATGCGTTTTGCATGCATGGCCTGCTGGCGACCACCTGGTTTTCGGGCCCGATGGTGATCGTAAACGGCCCCATTGCCAGAGCGATTGGAATGAACAGCGGCGGCAATGCACTTGGACAGGGCAATCGGGCCAACGCAACCATTGGCAGGGCGCTACAACTGGTTATCCGCAATGTGGGTGGCGGCAAGCCTGGAGGTGTTGATCGCGCTACATTGGGCAACCCGGGTAAATACACGTTCTGTTTTGCAGAAGACGAGGAAAGCTCCTGCTGGGAGTCGCTGGCCGTGCAACGAGGTTTTAAGCCGGAGCAGTCCACAGTAACGCTATTTGCGGCCGATGGGGTGCAGGGTATTGCAGACCAGAAGTCCCGTGATCCAGAGTCGCTGTGTCGTTCGCTGGCCGCAAGCCTACTCACGGTTGGGCATCAAAAATTTGCCGTTCATAGCGACGTATTCATCGTTCTCGTGCCGGAGCACCAGCGGATCTTTGCCGATGCCGGCTGGAGTAAGCAGAAAGTAATTGATACTCTCATGGAGCTCACAACCCGTCCTGGTAGCGAGTTGCAACCAGGAGTTGGCGGCATTGCCGAGGGCATGCCAGAGTTCGTAAAAGACATGCAGTTGCCCAAGTTCAAACCCGGTGGTCTCAATATTGTGCGCGCCGGTGGCACAGCTGGCCTGTTTTCAGCCATTATTCCCGGCTGGTTGGCCAGTGGGGATTTCGGGAGTTCACCCGTAAGCAAGGAGATTGTCATATGACAGAAGTATTTCTGGATCCAACAGCAGAGCTAAGCGCAGCCAGTAAGGCATTGCTACCGCGACTGGCTACGCTGGAAGGAAAAACGATAGGCCTGCTCGATATCAACAAGCCACGCGGTGACGTTTTGCTTGATCGACTCGAGCAGTTGTTCGCGGCTGAAGGTGTTAGTGTGCGGCGCTATGCCAAACCCACAATGACACGGGTTGCGCCACTGGAAACCAAACAACAGATCGCGATGGAGTGTGACGCGGTAGTTGAAGCCCTGGCTGACTGAGGCTCCTGCACGTCGTGCAGTTTGCATGACATTATGGATCTTGAAAGTCGCGGGATACCCGGCGGTTACATTTTGACGGAAGAATTTCGCCAGGCCGATTTGGCACAGGCTAAGTCGTTGGGTTTTGCTGCAAACAAGGTTTTTGTGGAGCATCCGATCCAGGACAGGACAGACGCTGAGATGGGCGATATTGCCGAACGTGCGTTCGAAGCCGTGAAGGCGATGATTGTTGCGCCGCCAGAGGACTGATACCTGGATTTAGTGCTGTACTCGCCGGCTAGCCAATGAGTTGCTGACTGGAACCACGCACAGCGTCGCCTACTTGGTGGCGTCTCGCTTCGACATTTGTTCTACCCAATCCTGTTTGCTCATCTCCCAGTAACGCGAGGGCCGCGTTCCGCCATCAGGCAACACGCTCTCTATCTCCCCCATGTACTTGAAGCCGATGCGCTCAAGCAAGCGAGCCGTGCGAATGTTGTCCAGCGCTGCGGTCTCGCAGATCAGATCCACACCAAGAGCGTCAAAAAGCCAGTTGAATGTTGTTAGCGCGCCGGCGCTACCTTGCCCTGAATTCTGTCTGTCGCCCCTGATCGCACCGCCAAGCTCGCAGGCGGCCCACTGTGGCCAGACCTGAACATCGTAGTAGCCAACGGCCCTGTCGTTATCGTCTACATTGATCATGAGCAAACCCTTACCAAGGCGCTGCTCTGCCAGATGTTTGTCGATAAATGCGGCCACCGTCTCGTGATTGATGACGGTTGGCAGCGTGTAGATGGGTGCGGAGAGGCTTGGGTCGGAAAACAGATCGGTTAACCGGTGAACATCGTCTTCTGTCACAACGCGTGACAGCTGTGGAATGCCACGGCACCTCTGTACGGCTTCGCGGATCGCCTGCTGGCGTTCTTCGCTCACAAGGTTTCGGGTTTTGGGTATTGCGTGTTGTTTTGTCATGGTCTGGCCTGAAACTATTGTTAGCCACGCTGGCGTGTGCCGTTCTGATCAGGGAGCGCTCGACAGCAGAATCTTGCCAGTATACGACACCGGGTAACGCGATTTCTGGAAGAGGAGGGCGCCTGCCTCCTGCTCGATATAGTACTGCCATCGATGCGACACGTGATATTCAGGTAGGGCAGATTACGCGCCCATATACTCCGCTACCCACTGCTCGCTCAGCGACCAGAGCTTGGCCGCCACCTTCGGATTTTTTGCCTCGGCTGTTTGCCTTGCGCGCTGGCAGTGTGAGAAGTAACCGCCGGCGATCTCACTGGCAGGCTCATGCAAGGCACAGTACACGGTAGTAGCGGCACCTTGATTGGGGTTCTTTGTGAACGGGCTCGCAAGCCAGAAGGCTGCCCGAAACAGACGAGACTCACGGCCAAAGTCGGTGGTGACCAATGAGCCAGGGTGGATTGAACAGGCTGTCAGCCCCTGATCTCCATACCGACGCTGTAGTTCATCGGCCATCAGCACGTTGCACAATTTGGCCTGCCCATAAGAGCGCATCGACTTGTAGGGTTCCGTTGCTTTGCCTAGATACGCAAAGTTCAGGCGCGCCGGGTAACGATGTGACTCGCTGGACACCATGATGACTCTGGGTGATTCTGCAGCCAGTAACTTCGGCATCAATAGTTCTGTCAGCAGAAAGTGTCCAATATGACAAACACCGACCGTTCGCTCAAACCCCTGGGCGGTGGTCATGAGACTCGGCGCGGAAGAGCCGGCATTGTTGATCAATAGCGAAAGCGTATCTTCGGCATATTCCTTCGCAAACTGCCTGACGCTATTAAGATCACTAAGATCCAGCTGCATGGCACTGACATTGGCTGCAGGGTGTTGCTCGCGAATTCTCTGGCAAGCTTGCGCTGCAGCCTCGGTATTGCGGCAGGCAAGGGTCACAATGCCGCCGACGCTGGCCAGGGCGCGGGCGGTTTCGTACCCAATACCGGTATTAGCACCAGTAACAATGATGTTCTTGCCGCTCAGGTCATACCCCTTGGCGACCTCGTCAGCATTGCTGCGGGCATTGAATTTGCGATGGATCATGTTCAGTTCCTGCAAGTGGGATGCAGCAGTATTATCGAAAAAAACCGGGTTGGCAAAGCGTTGTGCTACAGGGTTCGAATGGGGAGAACCCCGCTTTCGGATACGACGTCGCGAGAGTGCGACGTTACGGGGGAGAGCTTAATTG
>CALINF010000108.1 GCA_938045215.1 uncultured Halieaceae bacterium
TACTCAAACGAGTAGAAGCTGATCTGGCCGAGTTGGGTAGTGTCGAGCAATTTCCAAAAATGGAAGGTCGACAGCTCACTATGGTTATCGCCCCAAAGAAGAAGAACTAGCGGCCTGTGAATGCCCTGGTTTCTCATTAATTAATCATGCAAATGCGGAGTATTTGATTATGCCTAAAGCAAAAATTCACAGTGGGGCTGCCAAGCGGTTTAAAAAGACTGCCGGTGGATACAAGCGCAAAAGCGCGCATAAGAGTCATATCCTGACCAAGATGACTACCAAGCGTAAGCGTCAGCTGCGTGGTACTTCAATGATTGATAAGAGCGACAAAGTGCTTATCGATCGTATGTTACGTGCCAAGTAATCGGTCTATTGGATAACTAAGGAGAAGACTTATGCCTCGCGTAAAACGTGGTGTGGTGGCGCATCGTCGTCACAAGAAAATTCTGAAGCAGGCCAAGGGCTATTATGGCGCCCGCAGCCGTGTGTTTCGTGTTGCCAAGCAGGCCGTAACCAAGGCCGGTCAGTATGCTTATCGCGACCGTCGTCAGCGCAAGCGTCAGTTCCGTGCATTGTGGATCACGCGTATCAACGCGCAGTCCCGTGCTAATGGTCTGAGCTACAGCCGTTTGATCAATGGTTTGAAGAAAGCTGATATTGGTCTGGATCGTCGTGTTCTTGCGGACCTGGCGGTACATGACAAGCCAGCTTTTGCAGCGATCGTGGAGCAAGCGAAGGCGGCACTGGCCGCTTAAGCCCACCCTGACCGCCTCGGCGGTTCGCTGGCTACACCTGAAGAAATGTAGGAACAAGAAGGGAAAGGGCTCAGCCCTTTCCCTTTCTTTGTTTTTAGAGAACTGAAAAAAATCACTCGAGAAGCTGAGTATGGAAAACCTCGAACCTCTTGCCGCACAAGCCCGCTCTGCCATTTCGGCAGCGCAAGATGTTGCCACGCTTGAACAGTTGCGCGTGGATTATCTGGGTAAGAAAGGCCAGATTACAGCGCTGTTGAAAGGCCTGGGCAAGCTCACACCGGAAGAGCGCCCGCAGGCCGGTGCACAGATTAACGTGGTGAAGCAGGAGTTACAGTCGCTGATTGGCGCGTGCAAAGAGACACTTGAATCCGCCGCGGTTGAAGCGCGACTTGCGTCGGAGCAGATTGACGTCACCTTGCCTGGGCGCGGACAGTCTACCGGCGGCATTCACCCAGTTACCCGAACCATAGAGCGCATAGAGGACTTCTTCAGTGCCATAGGGTTTGAAGTGGTAGAAGGGCCGGAGATAGAAGACGATTACCACAATTTTGAAGCCCTCAATATACCTGCGCACCATCCTGCACGGGCGATGCACGACACATTCTATGTAGACGAGAGCACGGTGCTGCGTACCCATACCTCGCCGGTGCAAGTACGTGTGATGGAAACCGAGAAGCCACCACTGCGCGTGATCTGTCCGGGGCGTGTGTATCGTTGCGATTCCGATCTTACGCACACGCCGATGTTTCATCAGGTGGAGGGCCTGTTGATTGATGAGCACTCGAGTTTTGCCGATCTCAAAGGCGTGGTGGAAGAGTTTTTGCGAGTGTTCTTTGAAAAGGAACTGGCCGTGCGCTTCAGGCCCTCTTACTTCCCCTTCACCGAACCCTCTGCAGAGGTAGATATTCAGTGTGTGAATTGCGGCGGCGAGGGTTGTCGCGTCTGTAGCCAGACCGGTTGGCTGGAAGTCATGGGCTGCGGGATGGTGCACCCTAAAGTGTTTGAGTATTCCAACATTGATACCGAGCGCTACTCCGGATTTGCTTTTGGTATGGGTGTTGAGCGATTGGCGATGCTGCGATATGGCGTTAATGATCTGCGGTTGTATTTTGACAATGATTTACGGTTTCTTGAGCAGTTTTGAGCGGAGATAAAACACAGTGAATATCAGTGAACAATGGCTGCGCGAGTGGGTGAGCCCCGCTCTCAGTACCGAGGAACTGGCTCATCAGATAACCATGGCGGGACTGGAAGTTGATGCGATTGATCCGGTTGCCGGTGAGTTTGCCGGTGTGATTGTTGCCGAGATCGTGAGCGCCGAGCCCCACCCGGATGCCGACAAGCTGCGCGTCTGTCAGGTGAACACCGGCACGGAGACGGTGCAGATCGTGTGTGGTGCACCCAATGCCAGAGTAGGGCTGAAGGCGCCATTGGCGCAGATCGGCGCGGTATTGCCGGGCGATTTCAAGATCAAGAAAGCCAAACTGCGCGGTGTTGAATCGCAAGGCATGCTGTGCGCGGAGCAGGAGCTGGGCCTGTCGGACGAGTCCGATGGCTTGATGGAGCTGGCAGCGGACGCACCGGTGGGCAGTGATATTCGTGACTACCTGCATCTTAACGATAAGGTGATTGAGATTGGCTTAACACCCAATCGTGCAGACTGCCTTGGCGTGATCGGTATTGCGCGCGAGGTTGGATTGTTAAACAACGCGGTAGTCACCCCGCCTGAATTTACGCTAGCCAGCGTGAGTCTGCAGGACACATTCCCGGTCAGTCTGGCTAACCCGCAGGCGTGTCCGCGCTATGTTGGACGGGTGATTCGTGGTGTGGATCTCTCCCGCCCGAGTCCGCTGTGGCTGCAGGAGAAGCTGCGTCGCTGTGGCATACGCTCTATCGATGCGGTGGTTGATATAACCAATTACGTGCTGCTGGAGCTGGGTCAGCCGATGCATGCATTCGATCTCGACAAGCTGGACGGCGGTATTACCGTACGCAATTCAACTGCCGGTGAGTCGCTTGAATTGCTCGACGGCCAGACGGTTGAGCTGACACCGGATACCCTCGTGATCGCCGACCAGGGTGGACCGCTGGCAATGGCGGGCATCATGGGTGGCGAGCCTTCCTCGGTAACCGAGACCACAACTAACCTGTTTCTGGAAGCCGCATTCTTTACGCCAGAGCTGTTGGCTGGAAAGGCGCGAGGCTATGGCCTGCATACCGATTCTTCTCATCGCTTTGAGCGCGGCGTGGATTTCACGCTGCAGGCCCAGGCGATGGAGCGAGCCACGCAGTTGGTGTTGGATATCGTAGGT
>CALINF010000109.1 GCA_938045215.1 uncultured Halieaceae bacterium
AGTTCACGGCCAACGCCGATACCAAGGCTACCCAGCGCAGCCGACAACTTACCGCGCTCTCGATCATTGCGCAGAAAGGGCGTCGCTATCGGGTTCACCATGCTTACTATGTAGTGATTAGCGCTGTAGAGTCGAGATAAACGCTTGGCCGGCAAGTCATCTGCTATAGAGCCATCTACCCACTTGCGGGTTGGTAGATAAGGCTGCGCTTCACCATGTACATTTTTGGCCATCAGCATGACGGGCGGGAAGACGCCGGGAACCGCGCTGGAAGCCAGCACTGCTGATCTCACAAAGACATTGGGTGAGGTTATGGCATTGAGCAGACGTGAGCGCTGATGCGGCTCTGCAGGCGCTACGGTAATACTGATCTGGCGCCCCGTCTTCTCGTAAGCTTCCTGAAATGTCAGGTTGGGAACAAGCCTGGCAATAATCTGTTCCAGATCCGCGACATCAATCTGCGGATTGGAACCCAGGAACATTCTGGAAAAAACGCTAGCCTCGCGCTCTGCTTCAAAATGCACATTGGCGGGATCGTAAAACTTCTCCAACTGTTTGTTAGTGTGGGTGCCAAGCACCCCCGCAACGATAGAACCGGCACTGGAGCCAGAAATAACGCGCGGCAGTAAATCCTGCTCCAGCATCGCTTTGACCACACCCAGATGGTAGAAGCCGAGCACGCCGCCGCCACTGAGCATAAGCGCAGACCTGCCGAAACAGATATTTGCACGATAAAAGAAGTCGAGTTTCTCCTGAATACTAACCTGATCCGACTCCAGCTCCGCAATATAGCGCAGGGAGTCATCGACCTCGTCTATGTACTGTTCAATTAGCATTTTGGTGCCAAATTTCGCACGACGATACAAACTGCTGCGACCCATCCCGCCCATATTGCCGTGGATGCCTTCATTTAAGGTAAACATCAGGCCTTGATAGTCGTGACGTGCTCGCAGACTGCGCAGTCGATCCAGACGAAGTCGAATTTGCGAGTAGTCATACTGGCTGGTCTGGTCTACCTCGCGCCAGCGCTTCTGGCCAGAAGCCTCATCATGAGCAATCGCAGCTTCACACCAGCTCTCGTAGCTATCGGCCTTATCCATTTCACGCTGTAGCCGCTTCAATTTCCTGGGATTCTTCAACTGTGGTACCTCAATAAAACACTAATGACTGCCGTTAGCCCTCAAGCATAAAGCAACTGGAAAACAAGTCCCAGCGCTTTATTTTTTCGGCTAACACAGAGAAAGGAACAGGGTCAAGCGTGCCTATGAGCGATTTCACGCGTACTGGTGCTACAGCCCTATCGCGCCGCTTACTGTCGCTGCGAGGCGATTATTGATGATCTCCTGCGGCTTGTTACTCGAGCCGTACTGCGAGCGTGCCAGTGCCACAATGTCATTGAAATGTACCGACACCAGACCGTCTTCGTCCTGTAATACGAGGATCTTCTGGCAAAAAGCATTCAGTCCCAATTGAGGATAGTCGGTCATCGCGACGCCGCCGGGGGCCGGCCCACCAAACAGCTGCAGCGTAGCGGGCAGGATGCTCTGGTCCAGCGCTCGTGCCTCTTCTGCAAAGTCTACCTGACCAAACCACAGCGTATCGCCTTGAGCACGAATCGCACGCTCAATCCGCATAAGAGTCGTTCCAAAGTCATATTGTGACTCGAGCGAGACAATGCCATAGCCGACATCGATCCTGTCACCTACCAGGCGAAGCTGCTGCCGCGTATCGATCGCTGCAACACTTGCCAGAAGCTGATCGTCATAAGCCTGTGTTGAGACCTTTTCATGAAGCCCATAGCGCTGGCGCAGATAGCTGCCATCCGCATAGAGCGTTCGGGGGTTGTCGCCATCGGCATAGGCAAGTACACGATAGGGAAGCTCCAGACCAACGAGTGGATTGGCCTGTATCAATGCCGTATTCACGGCAGGATTACTGAAGATGGCAACTCTGGCCGGTGCCATGGTCAAAACGCCCTCCTTGGCCGCCAATCGCGCATGATCGATGTTTAGCACCGGTGATACGCCACCACCTGTCTGTTTGATTTTACCGTACAGGGCATCCACCGGACCGTAGTCGGTGCGAAAGCTACGATCCGTCGAGCTTACAGCCGCTGCCACACCTGCAGTTGCCAGAAGCAAAGTCGCTATACACGCCCTGATGCTAATCACGGTCAGCTGGGTCACCGGGGCCTTCATCGGCGCGGGCCGCACCGCGGTATTCTTCTACCAGATGTCGCTTGTACAGTTTGCCGTTGTCCATTCGCGGCAGCTTCTCATGGAAGTCCATCGAGCGGGGGAGCTTGACTGTAGACAACCTCTCACGCAGCCACTCCATCAACTCAAACGCAACCTCATCAGTGGCATCTACCCAATTCATCGGCTCGATCACAGCCTTGACCTCTTCGCCAAACTCTTCGTTGGGAATACCGAAAACCGCCACATCTGCCACCTTGTCGTGGGTAATAAGCAGATTCTCAATTTCCTGAGGATAAATGTTAACGCCGCCACTGATGATCATGAAGTTTTTGCGATCCGTCAGGTAGAGATACCCGTCTTCGTCCATATATCCCACATCACCCATGGTCGCCCAACCCTTGTCGTTGAACGCACCCGCCGTTTTTTCAGGCTCATTGTGATATTTAAAACTCACTCCATCGCCGCTGAAATACACAGTACCCACTTCACCCACCGGCAACTCATTACCGTCATCATCCAGAATGTGCATCGTGCCCGACAAACACGGTCCCACAGAACCCTTGTGGGTCAACCAGTTAGCGGAATCGATCATCGTGAAACCTATGGCTTCGCTCGAGGCGTAATACTCCACGATCACCTCTCCCCACCACTCGATCATCTTCTGCTTCGTCTCAACAGGACACGGTGCAGCGGCATGTATCGCAAACTGCATGGAGCTAAGGTCATAGCGATTGCGTACTTCTTCCGGCAACTTAAGCATACGGATAAACATAATGGGCACCCACTGACTGTGGGTCGCTCGGTGTTCCTCGATGAGTTTAAGGGCCATCTCTGGATCGAATCGCTCCATGATGACCGAGGTTCCCCCCTGATAGATATTCATCATGTTGTAGTGCAGCGGTGCTGCATGATACAGAGGCGCTGGAGACAGGTAGACAGTCTCCTCGCTGAAGCCAAACAACAGTCCTAGCGATTGAGCCAATGGGTGTGGTGTGTTGATATCTGCACTGGCGGGCGGAATAAACACACCCTTGGGCTGGCCTGTAGTGCCCGAGGAATACAGCATGGGTGCGCCATGACTCTCATCAGGTATGGGTGTCTCGGGTTGCTCGTCCACCGCCTCTTCCCAGGACTCGTAGCCAGGTCGGATACCCCCCACCATATAAAAATGCTCTATCGCCGAAGTGCTGCCCAATATCTCCTCGGCCACCTCAGCCAGCTTGGCAGACCCGATAAACAGCTTCGCACCACAGTTTTCCAGGATGTACGCGGTTTCGTCACGTTTCAAATGTGTGCTGATGGGCGTGTAAATCAAGCCGCTGC
>CALINF010000110.1 GCA_938045215.1 uncultured Halieaceae bacterium
CGCTATGGTGTTGAGCTTGATTTCAACCCCTTTTTCCCTATTCACCCTCTGTACCTGATGCGTGGTGTGTTTGCTGCTCGTAAGTTGAACTGCTTGCTGACGTATCTGGACGCAGTTTACAAGGCGATGTGGGTAGACCGAAAGAATATGGGCGACCTGGAGGTTGTAGCCGAGGTGTTGAGCTCTGCTGGCTTGGATTCACAGGCACTGCTGGAGGCCACGCAGGAGCCTGAAATCAAGCAGGCGCTTATTGCCGCCACAGAAGAGGCTGTCAGTCGCGGTGCCTTTGGCGCACCCACCATGTACATTGGCGACGAAATGTTTTTCGGTCAGGATCGGCTGGATTTTGTGGAGGAGCGGCTACGTTCAACCTGAAGTGGTCGACCGGGCCCCGAAAATTCCATACCGCTGCAACATCGTCTTTTGTTCTATACTCCAAATACTAAAGCGCGATTCCAAGCCGCTCACCACCGCACTCAAGGAAAGTCCAGATGCAAATAGACCCCGATGATCGACTGACGGATCAGGAACCCAAAAATTCTTCATCAAACAAGACCATATTGATCGGTGTGGTGGTGATAATCGCAATTGCCGCGGTGGTCTATTTCTACCAGGGCAACCCCGAAAAAGTCACGCAGGCGCCGCCTCCACCGCCGCCTCCGATTGTGACCCCCGCACCTCAACCAGAGCTACCACCGGCGCAGGATATTCCAGAACCTGTCCAAGCAATGCCGCTGGAACCCAATGTGCCGGAACCAGAGCCAGAGCCAGCACTCACACTCGAAACAAGCGATGACGAGTTACGAGTGGAGCTGGCCGGAGCTGGAGACTCCGATCTGCTGAATGCCGTGCTCACAAATGATGACCTTGTACAGCGCAGCGCCAGTATGATTGATGGCATGAGCAGGGGCATATTGCTTGGAAAGGTTTTGCCTGTAGCGCCTCCCAAAGGCAAGTTCACGACCATTACAGAACAAGGCAACGAGTATATGGATCCGGCTGGCTACGAGCGCTATGACAGCTATGCCCAATCCATTGAAGCACTGGATACTGATACTCTGGCCAGCACATTCCATCGTTTCAGGCCGCTGCTTGAAGAAGCCTACGGCACACTGGGGTACCCCAAAGAGGACTTCGACAACGCACTGATCAGAGCACTTGATAGAGTTCTGTTAACGCCTGAAATCACTGAACCGATCGAGCTGAAACGCAAAGAAGCCATCTACCAGTATGCTGATCCTGAACTGGAAGAACTCACCGACTTGCAGAAGCAGTTGCTGCGCATGGGGCCAGACAACATCAATAAGATCAAGCGTCAGGCGGCTGCTTTGCGCGCCGCGTTGCTCGACCCTGCCAGTTGAAGCAGGCAGCAAAGAAATGAAAAGAACCTGAGCAATCGTCGACGCGGCAGCTAGATAACTAGCGACTCGTCGCGTCTGGGAATCTCAACTCGCTTGCCCAGGTCTTTCCAGATTCGCGCCGCCAGGGCGTCCTGGGCTTGAGGCTCACCGTGAATCAGCACGGTGCGCGGATTATCCGTAAAGGCGGACAACCAATCTATTAAACCACTCTGTCCCGCATGGGCAGACAAACCACCCAGCGTCTCTATGCGCGATTTTACAATAAAGTTTTCGTTGAACATTTTGATGTGAGTCGCGCCATCCACCAGGATACGACCGAGTGTACCCTGTGCCTGATACCCGACAAAGATCAGCGTATTCCGGTCGTCCCAGATACGCTGCTTGATGTGATGGCGTATGCGTCCGCCAGTACACATACCGCTCCCAGCAATAATGATTGCCCCACCTTTGAGACGATTGATAGCCATGGAGTCTTCCGTAGACTCAGTCATATTCAAGCGCGGCAAAAAAGATTCCAGTGACGTCTTGTCAACGTCACTCAGGGCCTTCACATCGCTATCATCCAGCAACTTTAACCAACGATCGTAGACACGTGTAACGGCGATAGCCATGGGGCTATCCAGAAAGATCTCCCAGTTGTCCAGTTCACCTCGATAGTGCAAGCATCCCAGCTGAAACAGCAGGTCTTGTGTTCGGCCCACCGCGAAAGATGGAATCATCACGCTCCCACCCAGTTTCCATGTGTCGCTGAGGATACCGCGAAGTTCCTCAACCGAACTCTCCTCATCCTTATGCTCGCGATCACCGTAAGTGCTCTCCATCAGCACAACGTCCGCCGACTGCAATCTCACTGGCTCATTCATCAGCACAGAATCAGACTTACCCAGGTCTCCGGAGAACACGAGGCGCTTGGTTTCGCCCATATCTTCAAACTCCAGTTCTACAATCGATGAGCCGAGAATGTGGCCTGCATCATGGAAGCGAACCACTGCACCCTCTCCTAGAGAAGCGGGTTCGCCGTAAGCATAGCCGTCGCATTGAGTGAGTACCTGCTCAACATCCTCCAGCGTAAAATCAGCTGGCTCTTCCGGCTTACCGCGGCGGGCGTTACGCAGATTCTTATGCTCTAAATCCCGCAGATACAGACCCACGGAGTCACGCAGCATAATATCCAGAAGCTCCAACGTTGAGTGCGTACACAGGATGGGCCCACTAAAACCCTCATGGATGAGCTTTGGCAACAACCCCGAATGATCCAGATGGGCATGCGACAGTACCACCGCATCAATTGCCGCAGGATCAAACTTAAACTGCTCGTCACGTACTCTATCGACCGCATCGCCACCCTGGTGCATTCCACAATCCAGCAGCAGCGTGCCTGTGCTCTCACTTCGCAGTTGATGGCAGGACCCGGTTACTTCCTGAGCGGCACCTAAGAAAGTTAATGTAGCCAAAGCGAAGCCTCCAAAAATACACTATCGATTCAATGCAACGGCACTAGTTTAGCAAGCCCAACGAGGCAGCGAATGCTCTGGATCAAAGCGAGCGCAGATAGATGACCGCAGATTGCCTACCGGGTTGCGCCAGTTGCTAGAACGCGAGCGATAAAGTGAACCAGGCCTTGCGTGTATCGGCAAAACGCGACGGGCTGTCTGTTGAGAAATCAGCGTAATGCAGTTGCACGCCGACAGTATCATTGAATCGCCAGCCAGCGACCAAATCAATCTCGTCGCCGAAGTCCGCACTGCTGCTTTCGGCCTGAAAATTGTGATAGACGGCCTCAAGCGCGAGGCGGCCCCAGCGGCCTGAAACCCCGGCGTACAAATCTTCTATGCCATCTTGTGGCGTTGCCAGAAACAGGTCGGCCCAGCCCTGAAACTTATGCAATGTGGCATAAGGTGTCTTGAACCCCACCTTGTTGTCACTCCCCAGAACCTCAAAACCCAGCCGCCCGGTGATACCGCTAAACGTCGATTTCAGTTCTGCCATGTAGTAAGTGGTTGAGTAGTCCAGTTGACTATCTCCAGCGTCAGTTTGCCAGGCGTAAGCGGCGTCAATTTTCACCGGCCCCAATGCGCCCGCGTACTCCAACCCATAAGTATCGGTTGAATTGTTTACCGATTTGCCGGCGTCGTAGCGCCCTCGATTTTCAATGTCTAACACGTAGGCGAATGCGGTGACTTTATGGAGGTTGGACAGTTTGTAGTCCACGCGTAAAAAATGGTTGTCACCTGAGAGATCGGCAGGCTGGACTTTCGTGTCATCGGGTCCGAACAGCCGATTAACATTGTATACATAGGCATAGTCAACACTCAGATTCCTGGCATCTGGCGCCCATATTGCCCTCAGTCCATCATAAGTTTGTTCGTTCTGCCGCCACGCCACACCGCCCACAAAACGCTGATTACCATGTAATATGCGCTGCCTGCCATACTTACCACTCGCGTCAGCGCCGATATAGCTAATCAATAACTGATTGAGATCCGTGCCTTTGGGATCGGCGACCACTGGATAGCTGGTGTTCCCGTTGTCGGTATTGTTAAAGCGATCACTGCCAAGATAAGACACATTGTCCACCTCGCCCAACAGCCTGACTCCGTTCCAACTTCCAGATTGGAGTGTGAGCCTGGAGCGCAGTGTCGATGCCTTGGCATCTCGATCAAACCCGTCCTGATCCACGTATTCGTATCGATAGCGAAAATTCAGACTCAACTCGCCCTGCGTGATCATATCGGAGAGGCTACTTACTGGTGGCTGCTTAGTCTCACCGGCAGGTTCGTCACTCGCCTGAGCAACTGCAGCAGGCCCCGTAGTGAGACAAGTTGCGGCCAAAAGTACCCGCGCAATCGCCCGGTACTCTCCGGCCAGCAAGGTCGTTGTCATATTGGATCGAGCCAACGCCGTACTGGTACATCCCACTCTCTTTCCCATTACTGATCCCAATCTCATTCTCAAGCCATCATTCTGATGGCCTCTTCAACAGCTCAAGTGGATCAACACCTGGAGCTACACCCGTGACACTGCCGATGCGAACTATCTGCGACTGCCCAATAGAAAAAGCATCCGCATTTCGGTAAGCGCCGGACCCTACTGTTTGCTGCACGACCACCAGGTCATCGAGATCATCGCCATCTACATCCAAGACATGCACCGATTCAATGATACCGTCGCGGGCAAAGATGGCCCCGGTAACAAAATCATCGAAAGGAAAGTCTGGATTTCGGCCCCTATAATACCGGATGCTGTAACTACCAACAGACCTGGGTTCGTGGTCACTCTCCGCAACGACAACCCTACCAGACTCCTGCCACAGCAACACCTGGGAGAATAGCGCGCTCTCTGCGGCCATCACTGTCGTGACAGGAATGGTGGCCGGTATTGTTAACCAAAATAGAGCCTTCCAATGGTTCAGCACAGATTTACGCACCCCTCTTCTTCTCGCTGGTGTTGCGCTGCGATTGAGCCGTAACATTGATAGCTGCATCCCACCCGTCTCAGGAAGTCGCGCGCAAAGTGCGGCGACGTTCGGCGGTAAGCAGGTATATAGGTATCCCGGCAAGCAGCAGTAGACACCCATACGCAGCTATTTCCAAACCGCTGCCGACAATGGCAAACAAAGAAAACAACAATGCACCGATCGCGACCACAAGGCCCACACGCGACACGTCCACTCCTAGCGCTTTATCCCTGTACTGCAGCACTATCTCCGCCAGCGCGGCTAACGCGTAAGGCAGTAAGGTTGTAAGCGTCGACAACAGAATCAGCATTTCAAACGCAGCAACCAGGCCGCGAGTGTAGTTCATACCTATGAACAGCGATGCAAGAATGGAAGAAACAATCAGACTGCTAACCGGCGCGCCGGCATCGTTCAACTTCTCAAAGCGTTTAGGAAACAAAGCATCCAGTGCAATCGCCCTGCCCAGCATACCGGTGGCCAGGATATTACCGTTAAGCGCGCCGACGATGGAGATCAAGGCACCCACAGCAACGACACTTGCGCCCCAATCACCCACAACCCGGACGGCGGCGTCAGCAAAAGGTGATGTTGACTCCACCAGCTGCGCCTGGGGAACAAGCGCCATGACGCCCATCGTTGCGATCACATAAACCACCGTCGCAGATATTGCTCCGATCACCAATGCGCGCGGTATTGTCTTGCGCGGTTCGATCACATCATC
>CALINF010000111.1 GCA_938045215.1 uncultured Halieaceae bacterium
TGGCATTGACCGTAATTTTGCTGGCCGCACTGGTTTGGGCATGGTGGTCAGGCGCAGTCGTAAACAGCACTCGTGACATTGAAATCATGGAGCCCGAACTGGTTGCAGACGATGCTACGCAAAGTGTTCTTCGGGTCTATCCACACGCCATCCGAACCGCCATCGCAACCGGCGTGCGAGAGGAGTCGATTGGCGTTGTATTGGGTGCGACTGACAATGACATCAAGCACACTGCGCTGAGCGCGTCTCTGCCTTCGCAGGTTCCGGTTGCTGATGAGCGCATCATGTCACGCATAGAGTGTCGGTCGCAGCTGTGCCTTCTGCGGCTGCAGCGGGTTATGGATAATGCCTCCGAGCAGCCGGCTACCAGCTTTCAGGTAGCGATGTTTGCGGATGCATCACCAGAGAGCTGGCATACTGCGATAAAGCAGGGCGTCAGGGCTCTTTACGCCTTGTAGATACTGCAGATCTCGCTACTTCGGGAGTTGAGTTCCTGGGTGACTGTCAACTCATGTCAGCCCTTTCGTATCTGCTTCCAGCGAAGCGATGGCGCTGACCAGCGCATCATTCAGGGGTGTCGCCACCTCGAGTCTTTTTGCTTCTGCACTTATGTAGCCGTTGATGAATTCAATCTCGGTGGGTCTTCCCGCCTCAATGTCCTGCAGCATGGAGCAGCGATTATTGGCCGTTCCTGCTATAACCTTGCGCACCTCAGTTTCCAGAGTGTCCGCCAACTGACGATGGGCTGAGGCGCTGGTGAGGGCAGAAAGCTCCTTGCAAAGGTTGGCTACTTTGGTAGACAGGACAGGATCGCTGTTCAGCTCGCCGTTTTGTGTGCCAGCGAGAGCGCTAATCGGATTGATAACGGCATTGATGATGAGTTTCATCCACAGAGCGCTTTCAATATCCTCTTCCCAGCAGGTGCCGGGGATTGCTTCCTGCCAAAGTGGCAGCCAGTCTGGAGGGGGGTGGTGATAGATGCTGCCTAATCGGCTCGTGCCCGTGCCGGCATGTATCAGCTGATTTGCGCAGCGCCAGTTCGCTCCCTCTGTACTGAGGCAGCAAAAATAGCGCGGCTCTGATACAGCCCGGGCGACCTCGTGCTGATAGCCTGAGCCGTTCGACATGAGCACCACATCGCTGCTGCTGGTGAGGCGGTGGCGTACACTGGAAACCGCTGCTACCACATCATAGGACTTGGTAACCACCAACAGCCGCTTTATCTCAGAATGATCGGTCGCGTAGCTGGTGTTGATGCGGAATTCGCGCTTTCGAGTTGCTCTCTTGCTCTGTCGGCCTGCGCGGCGTTCCACAATGGTAACGTTCGCACCCGCGCTATCAAGGAAAGCGGCGTAGAGGCTACCCAGAGCCCCGGCGCCCAGAATATGCCAGGGCTCACTCACTGTGTTTGATGCACTGCGCAGTATTGGTAATAGCGGTGCGGGGCATTAAGATGGCGTCCATTACGATTTGGCCAGAAAGGAAAGCACTATGCCATCATTCGATGTAGTTTCGGAAGTCGATCTTCACCAACTCACTAATGCTGTCGATCAGGCCTCGCGTATCGTGGGGAATCGGTTCGACTTCAAGGGTGTAGATGCCTCGTTTGAGCGTGAAGAGCGCTCGGTGTTACTTACAGCGGAGGCGGAGTTTCAGGTAACTCAGATGGAGGACATGCTGCGCTCCGCCCTTGTCAACTGCGAGATCGACCCGATGGCAATGGATTGCGGTGAGATTACTCTTTCGGGCAAACACGCCCGTCAAACCGTCACACTGCGTCACGGTCTGGACAGCGCCCAGTGCAGGTCTATCGTCAAAACCATCAAGGATTCCAAACTCAAGGCGCAGACACAGATTCAGGGTGATCAGGTCAGGGTAACGGGCAAGAAGCGGGATGATCTGCAGAAAGTCATTGCCCTGTTACGGGAAGGCGATTTTGGCGCGCCCTTGCAGTTCAGCAACTTTCGCGACTAGTTCAATTCACTTTTTAGTGACTCTACAAGAGCGGGGGTCAGCATCGAGTTAAGCTTGGTGAGTTCGTTGTCGCTGACGGATTGATGCTCGCACACCGCGTACCATAACCAGGCCAAATAACGATAACAGAGGCGAAACCGCAACAATAGCTGACGCTCCTTCGGCTGTGAGTCTCGCGCCAGATACGTGGTCAAAAGTTTGTCAGCTACGATGCTCTTGGCATCGCATTCACAGATCACAGCCAGATCAAACAATCGATGTCCCATGCCGCTGTATTCCCAGTCCAGGGCGTACAGAGCGCCTTGGCTGCGCAGTCGATTGGCGCTGTGCAGGTCATTGTGGCAAACCACCAACTCAGTGTCGTCTTGTTCCGCCTCCTTGATGATGCATTCGGTCAAGCGGGTGGTTGTGGACAGCATCTGCGAGACCCCTGGCTGGCGGACCTCCAGTTGATGCAAGTATTGGCGGATACGATGGGATAGATCGATGCGGTGATGAACGGCTGGCAGGTAGTGGATGCGCCTGAGCAGGTCAGCAACCTCCCCTTCGGTTTGTTGTTGATTGTCGTCTGGGGTCAGATACTCACAAACCAGCGCACCCAGCTCCGGGTTCAGATAAACAGGCTGCGGCGCTATCCCCTGACGGGATGCCTCCAGTAGCGTCTTCCATTCGGTCTGCCGATTAAGGCTGTGGCTGCGGGTGTCTACGCCATCCAGTCGTACCACAAATCTGAGTGCTTTGGTGGTTACCAGAATGCTGGTGTTACTGATCCCGTCGTCCAGATGACGGCTTATCTCGGGGGCGTGTTGCAAGGGTAGTCGAGTTTGCCAATGGCGCCATTGACTCAGTGTCAGTGTCAGCCGTTGTCGGGTTGATTGAGATAGTGTTTTCGCCATGCAAAGAACCCGAAGATAACAATGATCAAGTAGACCAGAAAGAGCCCTGCGGTGAGATACAGTTCTCGATCCAGATAGAGGATAAGTGAAGCGGCATCAATTACCAGCCAGTAGAGCCAGTTTTCCAGGATCTTCTGCGTCACCATCCACGTTGTCAGAATGCTACCCCAGGTGGTAAACGAGTCGAGATAGGGCAGCGCGGCTTCTGTTTGCTGGCTCAGTAGTGTGCCGCTTATGAGCGTAAGAGTAATCACGGCGAGCAACGCCAGCGCATGCTGCGACAGTTGCCAGCGACGAATAGTGAGAGTTGAATCCTTCGGGCCGCCGTGACGCCAATGCCACCATCCGTAGATAGCCATCGCGATATAGTAGAGCTGCAGGGCCGTCTCCATCAGCAGATTGACCCGCCAGAACACGATGAGGAACAGGCAGGTGCTCATCAGGGCTGCTGGCCAGCACCACAGGCTCTCTCGCATAGCCAGCAGCAGGTAGGCTATACCTAACACTACGGCTGCAAGCTCGAGAGGTGACATCGCAGTTAACGCATTGCCAATGTTGTGCAGCAGCGATTCGCTCATGACTACTTAATCGACAAGTCACCGGGAATGAACTTGCATACCAGTACCTGCTTGCCGAACGTGTTGTAGCTGGACTTGAGTTCCTGTCGCAGAATTGCAAAAACGCGATCGTAATCTCCGCTGATTTGAGTGCTCATAGCATTGGTAACGACGTCCAGATCGCCGTGTTCATGTACTGCGTGAATGAATGCGCGAATAACAGGCACGTAATCTTCTTTGAGCGGATATAGACTGATTTCTGCGGTGAGTTTCACTGTCCTTTTCCTCGTCTCGTTCCTGGTTTTTCCAGTCTCTAGAACTGGTAGCTTGCGGAGATGCCTACTAGCCGAGGTTCTCCGTATTGAAAGTAGGGCTCAGTCACGTAGCCTTTACGCGGATCATTGCCAAAACTACCGAAACCTCGAACGACCGTATCCTCGTCAGTGAGGTTACGCCCCCATAGAGCGAGATCCCAGTGCTGAGTTGAGAATCCTATTCTGGCGTGCAGCAAGTCCTGTGAGGGCGCTTCTACCGAGTGTCGGTCGGACAGGTAGAACGAATCCTTACCTTCCAGATCCACTCGGCCGTAGAAACCCGCACCGAACATCAGGCGCGCGCCTGCTGCGTACTGGTAGGATGGGGCATGGGCCTGATCCCTGCCGGACAAATCTTCTCCCGAGGCGTTGGTATAGTTTTCAAACTCTGTTTCCAGCAGCCCCAGATTTGCATACAGCGCCAGCGCATCGACTGGCTGCCAGTTCAACTCCCATTCCAGTCCATAGTTGTTGCCATCAGCTGCATTGCTTGTGTAATCGATAAAGTTGCTACTGCCATCTTCACGCGGAATAACCAATGACCCCTTAACCTGCTGGTCTTCGCGATCCATGTAAAATACAGTCAGTCTGGATTGCAATTGCCCGGCAAGGAGGGTGTTCTTTAGCCCAACCTCGTAGTTAATGAGTGATTCATCGTCGAAGAAGCGTTGCGAGCGCAACTGGGCTGCAATCTCAGGATCTTCCACAATCTCCAGCGTTGCCAGTATGCCGGCATTCACGCCATTCGCCCGATAGCCTCGGGATACGCCCCCGTAAAGCATGGCTTCATCGGCGAGACTGTACTCCAGCATCAGACGGCCTCCCCAAAGGTTTTTTGCAGGATCACTCGCCACGCGGTTGTTGTCGCTGTAGTCCGTTTCGCGTCGCTCAATACGCAAACCAGAGATTACTGTCAGCGTATCGCTAAGATGTGTGTCGAACTGTGCAAATGCCGAAACGGTGTCGGTATCGTAGCGACTGCGAAAATCCTGTGAAAGATAGGTATATTGCCGTTTCAGGTCTTCTTCCTCCCCCAGATAGTAGAGCCCCACGACCCAGTCGTGAGTCGCATCCATGGCCTTGAATGGCGTTGTGGATAGCAGACGTACTTGCGCGCTCACGCTGTCGCGCTCGCGGCGGTAGCGGTCGAAGGAGGAGTACTCCAGTGCCGGTGCAATGCCTACGAAGCTCCAATCCTCATCGTAGCCATAGTCCGTATCTGTGTTTGCAACTGTCAGTTTGGATTCCATTTGCAGATTATTCAGGCTGCGCTGCCAGGTTAGACCAACGGCATGTGATTCAAGCGTATCCTGCCCCGGCTGATCCGAGAGTGTGTTGCGATTATTATCCAGTGAGAAAGCGTCGTAGCCGTTGTCTAAGTCGGCGTACATTGCCACGAGGTCCAGCGTATCGTTTTCGCCGCTGAGCCAGCGCAGCTTTCCACGCACCATTGTCTCGTCACGATCATTGGTGTTGTCACGCCCCAGATGCCGGTTCTCAATGAATCCATCGCTCTGGTAGCTGTTTATCGCAAGGCGGTACAGCAGGGTATCTGCGATCAGCGGCCCCGTGCCCACAATGCCGGCACTGTAGGTATCGTAGTCAGCGGCCATCGTTTCGATGCGTAGTCCGGGGGTATCCTGAGGCGACCCAGTCTGGATGTTAATGAGTCCTGCCAGTGCGTTGGCGCCGTGCAGGGTGCCCTGAGGCCCGCGCAGCACCTCCACCTGGTCAACGTCAAACAGGTTGCCGGCGGTGCCAAGTCCGCTAAAGTCAATGCCGTCCACCAGTACGCCGATCGATGGGTTCAGTGGCTCGATAAACTGACTGCGCTCGCCGACACCCCTTATCTGGAAAAAGCGGGCTCTTGAAGCGCCGCTGGCAAAGTTAACATTGGGTGCCACGTTGAGAATATCTTCCAGGTGCTGCGCCGCACGCTCGCGGAGTTCGCGCTCGTTAATGATAGTGGTGCTGCCGACCTGGCTTTGCAGCGCAATGTCCCGGAACTCGGCCGTTACCAGAATCTCCTCAAGTTGAGGTGTTTGCGCCAGTGTTGGCACTGAAAGTAGTGCTGATGACATCAGTGCTGTTGAAAATAGTGCAGGTAGGGTGCGTAACACGTTTGGCTCCTAGTTGATGGCACGGGGAGCCTGGGTGTGTCTTTCTGGTGTCGAATAACACAGAGCCTCTCCCTACGCCGGTGCTAACCGGATCAGGTTCAAAGGGTTTACCGACAGGTATCTCAGGCCTAGGCCACCCCCAAGGTTTACAAGTCGATTATAGGGGGCTTACACTGAACAGCAAATAATAATGAAAAGTGGAAAACTGCTGTTCATTGAGCGGACGGAGTGGGATGGCGCAGAAGTACTCAAGTGAAAGCGAGGATATCGAGGAGATAGCTGGCGCACCTCCGGCTGAATCACGCGCAGAAGTGCACGAGCGCCGATTGACGCAGTCTGTATCGATCAACCGCTATCTGTACCTGCAGACCCAGCAGATGGAGACCATGCTGCTGGGTGCCTCCGATCTGTCTGCGCTACTGGAGATTATGCTGGTCAGCATGCCGCGCCACTTCGGGTGCCAGATCGCCGAGTTGTGGTTGTACGATCCGGAGGGCGTTTTATCTGGCCTGATTGGTGGTACCCAGCGCTATGGAGAACATCTGCAGATGCACCCCGATGCATTTGAAATGCAGGAGCTGTACGATCTGGAGCCGGATGTGGTGCTTGTAGATGCTACCGACTCCCGGATGTTCGAGGTATTAAAATCAGATCACGGCATTGATTATGCCATGCTGTTACCGCTCACCGACTCGGGAAGGATGATAGGCAGCCTGCACTTTGGCATGCGAGACCCGGCGTTGTACAAAGGGCCTGCGGAGGAGGATCTTGTGGCTCATCTGACGGCTGTGATCTCTCTATGTTTTAAAAATATGGTCACTCGTCAGCAGGTCTCCCAGCTGACGCTGCTGGATCCGCTGACTCACATCAGCAACATGCGCGGGTTTGAGAAAGACATAGCTCGTGAGATATCCAGGGCACGCAGGGCGGAGCAGCCGTTGAGTGTGCTGGTGATGGAGATCGACGAGTATGAGGATCTCTACTTGCACTATGGCAAGGTAACCAGCCACTTCGTAATGAAGAAGGTTGCGGAGCGCATTTACTCTGATCTGCGAGCAACTGATTATATGGCTCGCTTGTCAGATACCACGCTAGCGGTGCTTATTCCTGCAAGCAGCGAGGGCTTGGGCTACGACATCGGTACTCGTATGGCGGGTGATATCGACGACTTTGCGGTCGACGATGGCCGCGGCGCGGTGTTGTATGTCACGCTCAGTGTGGGTTTGGTGACCTGGGATCCACAGCAGTATCCTGCGGTCGATATGCCTCAGCTGGCGAAGCAAATGCAGTCCGAGGCGCAAAAGGCGCTCGATGCTGCAAAAACCGGTGGTGGGAATCGTGTGGCCAGAGGCCGGCTCAGCACCATGATGCTGTAGCCTCAGCAGGAGAGTCTTTCATCGAAACGCTATTTGCCAATAACAGGAAGTGGGCTGCCGAGGTTAAGGCGGAAGACCCTGCTTTTTTTGAGAAACTCGCGGCACAACAAAACCCCAGATACCTTTGGATTGGCTGTTCAGACAGCCGGGTGCCGGCCAATCAGATCGTTGGTCTGGCGCCGGGCGAGATTTTTGTGCACCGTAATGTGGCCAATGTGGTGGTGCATACCGACTTTAACTGCCTTACGGTTCTGGCCTATGCCATCGATGTGCTCAAGATCGAGCATGTAATCGTAGTGGGCCATTACGGCTGTGGCGGTGTGCGCGCAGCGTATGAAAGCGCAGACAATGGGCTGATCGACAATTGGCTGCGCAATATCAAGGATGTTTTACATTTGCATCGAAGCCGTTTTGATGGGCTCCCCGACGATGAATCGCGTGTTGACCTGCTGTGTGAACTGAATGTGATGAGCCAGGTGGCCAACGTCTGCCATACCACCATTGCCCAGAACGCCTGGGCCAGAGGGCAGTCGCTTTCGGTGCATGGCCTGGTGTACAGCTTGCATGATGGGCTGTTAAAGGACTTACAATGCTCAGTAACCGGGCTTGATCAGGTATCGGACGTGTATCGGGTGATCGTCCCCCCGGGGTAAGCCAGTGCTGAATCCCTCCCTGTTTAAAGAGAATAACGTTGGGTAATCTCGCTCTTATCTTGCTGCTGGTTTTTGCCGGTGTGGCCGCGATGGTCTTTCTGGGCGAACGTTTTGCGCGGCCTGCTGATCCTCAGCAGATGCAGCGGCTTAGCCGTTGGCTTGTGCCGTTGGTAGGTCTCATGCTGGTATTGTCGGCGATCAACTTCTATTGGTAATACAATCCTGCTGTAGATGCTTTTTTGGACGACTTCTGCCACACTGTGTCGCGTCCAAATCGACTGATTGCACTGTTGTGCATGGCCGCAAGCAGGTCAATATCAAGTCGGCTGTACCATACAGCAAACCATAACAATTCAAAGCGGGAGAACGCTTCCAATGGCAGATCAAAAAGCCACCAATGTGCATTGGCACGAAGGCGACATTACGCGAGATCACCGACAAAAGATTCTGGGACACCAGGGGGCCACACTCTGGTTCACCGGTTTGTCCGGCAGCGGTAAGAGTACTGTTGCAGTGGCGCTCGAGGGTGTTCTCAATGAGATGGGTGTGCTCGCCTATCGTCTGGACGGTGACAACGTGCGGCTCGGGATAAATAAAAACCTGGGTTTCAGTGCTGAGGATCGTACCGAGAACATCCGTCGTATTGGCGAGGTGGCCAAACTCTTTGTAGACAGTGGAGTGGTGGCTCTCAGTAGTTTTATCAGTCCTTACTCCGCCGATCGCGACCAGGTTCGCGCCCTGCATGACGAGGCTGGCATGCCTTTCATCGAGATTTTTGTCGATTGCTCGCTCGAAGCGGCAGAAAGTCGCGACCCGAAAGGCCTCTACAAGAAGGCACGGGCCGGAGAGATCAAGAATTTCACTGGTATTGATGATCCCTATGAAGCTCCGCCATCGCCCGAAGTGCATTTGAAGTCCGATGAGCAGAGCCTGGAAGAGGAAGTGGACCATATTCTGGCCGTTCTGAAGGAAAGAGGCATCATCGGTGCCGGCCTGTAGCGCAAATTTGTTGGAGACAGTTAAATGATCAAACCCCATGGTTCCGAGCAGCTCGACGCACGTTTTATAGCTGACTCACAGGAACGAGAAACACTCGCCAAAGAGGCTGAAACACTGCCAGCGCTGCTGCTCAACTCTGCCGCCGCCGCCAATGCCGTCATGCTGGGTGCAGGCTATTTCAACCCGCTGCGTGGCTACATGAACCTTGCCGATGCCATGAGTGTGGCTGAAACCTTACGCACAGTGGATGGCTTGTTCTGGCCAGTGCCCATACTCAATCTCACCAACGAGCCGGGAATAGCGGAAGGCAGCCGGATTGCGCTGCGCGACCCAAACGTCGATGGAAACCCTGTCATGGCCGTGATGGATGTTGAGAGCGTGGAATCCGTGACGGACGAGCAACTTGATTTCATGGCTGAAAAAATCTTTCGCACGCTGGATCCGCAGCACCCGGGTGTGGCAACTTTCAAGAGCCAGGGCAACACCCTGGTGGCTGGTCCCATTCGCGTTCTGAGTCTGTCCTACTTCAAGAGTGACTTTCCGGATACATTCCGCACGGCAGTTGAGATACGCGACGAGATAGCCCAGCGGGGTTGGAACACCGTTGTGGCCTTCCAGACGCGTAACCCGATGCACCGCGCACATGAAGAGCTATGCCGCATGGCCATGCAGGACCTTAACGCCGACGGTATCCTGATTCACATGCTGCTTGGAAAGCTCAAGCCTGGTGACATACCTGCGGATGTTCGCGACGCTTCTATCCGTAAGATGGTCGATATCTATTTCCCGGAGAATACGGTCATGATCACTGGCTACGGCTTTGACATGTTGTATGCCGGTCCTCGAGAGGCTGTTCTGCATGCCGTATTCCGTCAAAATTGCGGCTGTACGCACCTAATCGTTGGCCGTGACCACGCCGGTGTCGGCGATTACTATGGTGGCTTTGATGCGCAGACGATCTTCGATGAGGAAGTGCCCGAGGGTGCTCTGGAGCTGCAGATTTATCGCGCTGATCACACTGCCTACAGCAAGAAGTTGGATCGGGTTGTCATGATGCGCGATGCGCCAGATCATGAGAAGGACGATTTTGTGCTGCTATCTGGCACCGCGGTGCGCGAGATGCTGGGCAAGGGGATTGCGCCGCCGCCGGAGTTTTCCCGCCCTGAGGTCGCGCAGATACTGATGGACTATTACCAATCTATTGACGGGTGAGGCTGCTTTAGCACTGCAGCTGCCAACGGGAGACAGTGTTGCCATCCAAGTGGCCTGATAGTTTCGGTACTCTTACCGATAGCCTGACAGAAGTTGGTCGGCGCTGCCGCCACCTGGTGACGACACCCGAGTCACTGCTTTGGATCAGGCGGGGTGTGTTGTTGCTTGCGGTGATCTGGGCGGCAACCGCAACCGTCACGCTTTTATGGGCGCTGTTTCCATCGGCAAAGCCGGTTGAACAGCCTCTACCAGCAATCATCAACCCGATTCAACGCAGCGCGTCAGCGGTAGCTTCCCAGACTGTGGATATAGATTCTTTGGTGGGCTGGCACCTGTTTGGTGAGCAGGGATCGTCCGCTCCTGCTCAGGCAATGCCAGCGGAAGCCATAGCCAATGAACGAGATGGGATAGAGCAAGGCGCACGCGAAACTGGTCTGAATCTGGTTTTACGCGGTGTAGTTGCCTCTACTGATGATGGTCTTGGGCAAGCCATAATCGAGTATCAAAACCGACAGCAGGTGTATGGTGTAGACGACGAGTTACCCGTACCAGGTAAGGTTGTATTGGCGAAAGTCATGCCGCAGCAGGTGGTTATTGATAACGCGGGTACCTATGAGCTATTAACGCTGTTCGAGGATTCTGTCTTGTCGTCACAGTTGGTAGCGCCTGCACCCGTTCAGCGGCGCGAGCAGCCTCGCTCTTCGTCGCAAAATCTAGACAGACGCGACGATAATGCCGCGACAGCCCTCGCGCAGAGTTATCGCGAGCAGCTTTATAGTAATCCGCGTTCGCTGGCGGAAGTTGTGCGTGTGACTGCCGTTCGCGATAACGGAGAATTGCGGGGTTATCGCGTTGCGCCGGGCAATGATGCTGCGCAGTTCAAACAATTGGGCTTCGAGGCGGGTGATCTTGTTACCGGCATCAATGGTATCGCTCTTGATGATCCAGCCAATACAATGCGACTTTATCAAGCCATGCGCACGGCAAGCGAGGCGGTTTTTGAGATCACTCGCGACAACCAGCCTGTCTCATTAAGTGTGAGTCTTGATGCCGGCGCGGTGGATCAGTGATAAAGTTCAAAGCAGCGAATAAGGAAACGATTTTTGTGAAGGTATCGTCTCGTAACAGGCTGGCGTCCCTCCTGCTGTTCATGCTGATTGGTCTTGCTCCCGCTCCGGTGGTGGTCGCGCAGGAATACACGGTCAACCTGAAAGAAACCGATATTCAAGAGTTGATCAAGTTCGTGGCGGATGCAACGGGTACCACTATCGTGGTCGATCCCGCAGTCAAAGGTAAGGTCAAAGTCGTTTCGTCCAAACCCGTTAGTAGTGACGAGTTGTATGAGTTGTTCCTGTCTATTTTGGACGTGCACGGTTACACCGCTGTGCGCTCCGGCGGTGTTGTACGAGTCATTCAGAACAAGGATGCCCGCTCCGCGCCGGTCGCCGTGCGTGACAACCAACCGGGTCAGACCAGTGATGAATATGTCACGCAGGTCATCCGGCTAGACAATATTTCCGCAGCCAAACTCATTCCTGTGTTGCGACCACTGGTACCGCAACAGGCTCACATGGCAGCTTATGCGCCTAGCAACGCGATCATTATCTCCGATGTGTCTGCCAATATTGATCGGATTCGGGACATCATCGAACGTATGGACAACTCAGCCGTACAAGAAACCGACATCGTCAGGCTGGAGTATGCCGTGGCCGATGATGTGGTGAAAATGCTGGATCAACTGAGTAAATCGGAGGCGAAGCAGAGTGGAGGCAACGAGCCTGAACTGCTGCTCGTAGCCGATGCCCGCACCAACAGTGTACTGGTTAACGGCGACGAGATTGAACGGGCCAGAATGCGACGCCTGATTGCACATCTGGATACGCCGTTGGAACAAAGTGGCAATGTGAAGGTTGTGTATCTCGAATATGCTCAGGCCAAGGAGATCGCCGAGGTGCTAACGCGAGTGATGGCCAACATCGATCAACTGGATACCAGTGGCGACGGTGCGACCAAGCGGGGCTCTTCCAATAACTCCACAATTGAAGCCGATGAGGGTACCAACAGCCTGATTATCACTGGTGATGCTGACGAGATGGCAGCACTGGAAGGCGTGATCATGCGCCTGGATATTCGCCGTGCTCAGGTGCTGGTTGAGGCCATCATCGTAGAGATGGAGATGGTTGACGGACAGGATCTGGGTCTACAGTGGTTGTTTGCCAATCAGAATGGCGCTTTCGGTAGCAACATCAATGCTGGTGATGCGCGTGCTCGCCAAATTGCAGAAGCAGTACTGCCACCAAGCGACCCTGAGGCCACGCCCTTGGGCGATGATGAGTTTGATCTGGGCGCGTTGGCGGGTGCACTCGCACAAACACCGGGACTCTCACTTGGATGGGGCACTATCGGTGATGATCTGTCGATGACGGTTATTCTCAATGCACTTAAAGAGCAGACCAACGCCAATATCCTGTCTACACCGAGCTTGCTTACGCTGGACAACGAAGAAGCCTATATTACGGTCGGTCAGAATGTACCGTTCGTGACCGGCTCATTCACCAACACCGGGTCTGGTGGTGATGGTGCGCAGAATCCGTTCCAGACCATCGAACGGGAAAACGTGGGTATAACGCTCACGGTAACGCCGCACATTAATGATGGTGACTCGGTGGTCCTGGATATCGAGCAGGAAGTGTCCAGCCTTACTGGCCTGTCGGTCGTCGCGTCTGACCTGATTACCAACGAGCGTAGAATCCAGACCAAGGTAATGGCGGGCGACAATCAGATTGTTGTGCTCGGCGGTCTGATCAAGGATGACGTTCAGGATGCATCGCAGAAAGTACCTATTCTGGGTGATATTCCGTTCCTCGGACGGCTGTTTCGGACGGATGCAGTGTCTGTGACCAAGACGAACCTGTTGATTTTTATCCGCCCGACCATCATTCGTGATGACGCCGATCTCGATGGCGCGAGTGCTGACAAGTATCGCTATATTCGCGACCAGCAGCTGTTGCGCAAAGAGCGCGGGTTGATGTTCCTGGACGACGATCTCATTCCGGTAGTGCCTGAATGGGAGGAGCAGATCAAACAACTGGACGAGATCAAGGAAGAGTCAGCGGTTACAGAGGACGAGGGCCAGTAGTGGATATCCCCGCAATGGAGCAGGAAGGTGTGAATGTGCCGGCACCGGAGCAGGGGTTTCGCGCGCTACCGTTCACCTTCGCCAAGCAGTTTGGCGTGCTCCTGGCTGCTGAGGGCGATGGGACCATCGCCTACCACGCGCAAACGCTGGCGCCGCATGTCATCAGTGAGTTGCGGCGCTATATAGGATGCACTTTTTCCCTGAAGCCTATTGACGATGCCGAGTTTCAGCGGCGCCTGAGCCAGGCCTACCAGCGCGATAACAGCGAAGCTGTGCAGATGGCGGAAGATATCGGTGCCGATGTCGACCTCAGTCGTCTGGCCGATGAAATTCCCGATACGGGCGATCTGATGGATGCGGAGGACGATGCTCCTATTATTCGCCTGATCAACGCGATCCTGTCGCAGGCGGTGCGTGAAAAGGCGTCTGATATTCATGTAGAAACATTCGAGGACCGCCTCAGCATTCGCTATCGAATTGACGGCGTACTGGCTGAGGTATTGTCGCCCAAGCGTATGCTGGCACCGCTGCTGGTATCGCGACTGAAAGTCATGGCGAAACTGGATATTGCAGAGAAGCGAGTGCCGCAGGATGGTCGCATCTCAGTGCGAATAGCCGGGCATGCCGTTGATATCCGTATGTCGACTATTCCGTCTGCTCATGGTGAACGGGTGGTGCTGCGTCTGCTGGACAAGCAGTCTGGTCAATTGGAATTGGCACAACTGTCGATGAACGCGCAGGTGCTCGAGGGGTATGAGCGTGCTCTGCACAGTCCCCACGGTATTATCCTGGTCACCGGGCCCACCGGTTCAGGCAAGACCACCACGCTGTATGCAGGCCTGTCGCACGTTAATGAAAGTTCGCGCAACATTCTTACGATCGAAGATCCAATCGAATACATGTTGCCCGGCGTTGGCCAGACACAGGTCAACACCAAAGTAGACATGACCTTCGCTCGGGGGCTACGTGCGATCCTGCGTCAGGACCCCGACATTGTGATGGTGGGTGAGATTCGAGACCTGGAAACAGCAGAAATCGCAGTGCAGGCTTCGCTGACAGGGCACTTGGTACTGTCTACTCTGCACACCAATACGGCAATAGGTGCGGTAACACGGCTGCAGGATATGGGCATCGAGCCTTTCCTGCTGTCGTCCAGTTTGATCGCAGTCATGGCGCAGCGCCTCGTGCGGCTGCTGTGTGTTGACTGTAGGGAAGCTTATAGCGCCTCTGCAGCAGAGCTTAAGCTGCTTGGCATGGAGTCTTCGTTAGCTGATATCACACTGAATCGAGTCAAGGGTTGTGAGCACTGCAACTTCAGTGGCTATCGAGGTCGCACGGGGATCTACGAACTGATCGAGGTAGACGACGCGCTCAGGCTTATGATCCACGGTGGTGCCAGTGAACAGGAGATGCTGGAAAGCGCACGTCAGCGCTATCCAGCAATTTCGGAGGATGGGCGCAGACGAATACTTGATGGTGAAACCAGCCTGGAAGAGGTGCTGCGTGTCACTGCAGTCGGATAACCCCGGACTCCGTAAGCTATGACCGCCTATCGATACCGAGCTCTCGATACCGATGGCAAATTGGTCAAGGGCGTTCTGGAGGGCGATTCCGAACGCTCGGTGCGGGGGCAGTTACGCGGTAAGAGTCTGCGCCCGGTTGAAGTCATCGTCGCCAATCGCCCGGCCGCCAACGAGGGTTCCCGCTTCACCTGGCTGCGGCCGCGCGTCGGGGTGGGTGAGATGGCCATGATGACGCGTCAGCTCTCTACGCTCGTACAATCTAACCTGCCGTTGGATGAGTGCCTGCAAGCCGCCGCTGAGCAGAGCCGCAAACCCCGTACCAAAGGGCTGCTGTTACAGGTGCGATCGCGTGTTGCCGAGGGCCATACCCTCGCGTATGCCATGGGTGAATTTCCAA
>CALINF010000112.1 GCA_938045215.1 uncultured Halieaceae bacterium
AAGGCAAGCGCACCGTGAATTTCCGCCTGCGCGATTGGGGCGTGTCGAGACAGCGCTATTGGGGTGCGCCAATACCGATCATCAACTGCGATAGCTGCGGCGCATTGCCAGTACCCGAGAAAGATCTACCTGTGGTATTGCCTACCGATGTGGAGTTCGAAGGTGTCGGCTCGCCCATCAAGAAGATGCCCGATTTTTACGAAACCACCTGCCCGGGCTGCGGCGGCCATGCCACACGAGAAACCGATACTTTCGATACCTTTATGGAGTCATCGTGGTATTACGCGCGCTTTGCCAGTGCCCGCAATGACAAGGCGATGCTGGATAAGGAAGCCTCATACTGGACACCTGTCGATCAATACGTAGGTGGTATCGAGCACGCCATTTTGCATCTGTTGTACGCTCGGTTTTTCCACAAACTGATGCGTGATGAAGGACTGGTGACATCCGACGAGCCCTTCAAGCGCCTGCTAACACAGGGTATGGTACTTAAAGACGGCTCCAAGATGTCCAAGTCGAAGGGCAATACGGTTGACCCGCAGTCACTGATCGATCGCTATGGCGCCGATACCGTAAGGCTGTTCAGCATGTTTGCCGCTCCGCCCGAACAGTCACTGGAGTGGTCGGATTCGGGCGTGGAAGGCGCCAACCGTTTCCTCAAGCGGCTCTGGAAGCTGGTTGCGCGCCATCTCGAGCGAGGGGCTGCACCGGCTCTGGATGTCGCCGCACTTAATGACGCCCAGAAAGCGGCGCGACGCAAAACGCACGAAACCATCGCCAAGGTTACCGATGACTACGGGCGACGCCAGACGTTTAATACAGCCATCGCCGCGGTGATGGAGTTGTGCAACGAATTGGCCAAACTCGATGAAACACAACCGCAGGATCGCGCTGTTGCAGCAGAAGGCATTAATGCTGCGGTGCTGATGCTTTGCCCCATCGTGCCACACGCCAGCCATGCCTTATGGCAGGCGATCGACGGTGCCGGTGAAGTGATTAATGCGCCGTGGCCCGTGCATGATGAAACCGCCTTGACCCGTGACACGATCGAAATCGTGGTACAGGTAAATGGCAAGGTACGTGCCAAGATGTCAATCGATGCCAACGCAGACAAAGCCGCGGTGGAAGCGCTGGCACTCGATCAGGACAACGTACAGCGATTCATCGAGGGAGTTACCGTGCGCAAGGTCATTGTGGTACCCGGCAGATTGGTTAATATAGTTGCCAACTAACACTACACTCAGCGAGAAAAACATGAGGGCATTCTCTGTCAGGGGCTGGATTGTCGTAGCCACATTGCTGATGGTTAGCTCATGCGGCTTTCATCTGCGCGGCAGTAATTCAGCCACAGTTTTGCCTGACAGTTGGCGCAAGATGCATTTGGTAACGTCTAACCCCAACAGTGAGCTCAGCCGTGAAGTAGCGGCGCGCTTTGCCTCCAGTGGCATCGAGTGGGTCGACCGCAGTGAGGCCGCGTTCATATTTAACCTTGGGCCCGAAGTCTTTTCACAGCGTAACCTTTCCATCAACGCCGAGGCCCGGGCTGCAGAATTTGAACTCTCCATGCGCAGCACATTCAGTATTAATCAGGCCAGCGGCGAGCCAGAGATGGAGCCGACCGAAGCCAAAGTTATCAAGCAGATGGAAAACGATCCACGCAATGTGGTGGGCAAGGCCGAGGAAGTTCGTATCCTCAAGGACGAGATGCGTACCGAGCTTGCGCAGCAGATCATTCGCAGGATTGATTTTCACGTCGCCAGCATCAAGTAATGCGCGTTTATCCAGAAAAACTTGCCGGCCAGTTGCAGCAGCAACTGCATAGCGTTTACCTGATCAGTGGCGATGAAACACTGCTGGTGCAGGAGTGTGCCGATGCCGTACGTAGCGCCGCACGTCAGCAGGGCTGCTCTGACCGCCAGGTTATTGACGCCGGTGTTTCAAACTTTGACTGGGACGAAATACTGCAACATGCCACCAGCATGTCGTTGTTCGCCGAGCGCAAGCTGGTTGAGCTGCGACTACCCAGCGGCAAGCCCGGTGCCGATGGCAGCAAAGCACTGATTGAGTACCTGGAGCATGCCAGCCCGGACGATGTGCTGCTTATCATAGCGGGCAAGATCGATAAGCAATCCACGAACAGCAAGTGGTACAAGACCCTTGATAAGGCAGGCGTGACTATCCAAATTTGGCCTGTGGACGCTCGCGAGTTACCACGCTGGTTGCAGCAGCGGGTTCGAGCGGCCGGCATGACAATCGATCAGGATGCCGTGCAGTTGCTGGCAGATCGCGTGGAAGGCAATCTGCTGGCTGCAGTGCAGGAAGTAGAGAAGCTGAAACTGCTGGTGAATGACCAGCACATCAATATTGAAGCAGTGACCAACGCCGTCCTCGACAATGCCCGCTACAATCTGTTTGGTATGGTTGATGCGGCACTGGCCGGTAATGCGCGAGACAGCCTGCGGATGTTGCACGGGTTGCGCGGCGAAGGCACCGAACCCAGTGTGGTGTTATGGGTTTTTATACGCGAGCTGCGCACACTGTACGATGCACGCATAGACTGCGACCGCGGTCAGCGACCACAGCAGGCACTAACGGCCAGGCGCGTTTGGAAAAATCGCATGAGCATCATGCAGGCTGCGCTGACGCGGCATGAGCGCGACGCCATTACGGGTCTGTTGGATCAGGCTGCGATTACCGACGGCTCAATCAAGGGCTTTGCCAGCGGCAACCCGTGGAACAATCTCGAAGATCTTATCCTCGGCGTGGCACTGGGGCTGGATCGCAGTCCTGCTCCAAACCGGGTCGCCTACTGAGGCTTTTCAAACACCAGCACAAAGCGATCTGTCTTGCCGCGAATCTCCGGATCGAATGCACTTTTAGTGTGATCGTCGGCCGGGTTTCTCAGCGCATCTGAGCTGGCAACCAGGCGCAGACCATAACTCTCTATATCCTGTTTGGCATAGGCCTCATCAATTCGGTGTAGGTCCTGTGCGGCAATATTGCCAGTATTGGCCGCCGCGGCATGGTCTACGATCAGGAAGCGGCCTCCGGGCTTTAAGGCCGTAACAATCTGGGCCATAAAATCTGCCGCATCGATGAGTGGCCAGCCTTCTGCCGTGTGGTACAAATCGTGATAGGACATAATAATCATCGCCGCATCCAGGGTATTCGTCCCAAGATCCAGATCATTCACCTCGCGATCATGGCGCTGCACAGCGACCAACTCGCGACCCTCTGTGCGCTCTGCCAATGCCTTGGCAGCAAAGCTGAGATACGCCTGATTGTTGTGCATGAGCACCACACCCTCTGGTGCCACCACGCGCCCGATCAGCTCGCTGTAGTAACCACCACCGGCAAAAATGTCCGCTACGCGGCTACCGGGCCCTATATTCATTAGCGGCACGACAACTTCCGGATGCTCGCGCTGATCCCGCTTCAGGTCTGACGGTAGTCGGTCGGTGGTGGCCATTGCCTCTTCGATAGTGCCCGCCTGCACAGAACAGGTGGCCAACAGTAGTCCGGTGACTGCCAGTGTTTTTAGTATGAATGTCATGGTGTGCTCCCCCGGTTGAATGAAGGTAGTGTGGATGGGCTTGGTGATGGGGGCAAGCGGGTTAGTCGCGCAGGATGGTCATTTCAACGCAATCGGAGGCTTGCTTTCTGCTTACGACCAGACTACTGTATATACATACAGCATATTGGGACACGCTCCCCCATGAGGTTTATTGCCATGAACGAGACACTCCAGCAAGTCTTTCGCCGCCAGGATACCTGGCGTGGACAAACCAGCCCATTCCCGCTGGGCGGCAGTTCCGCCAACGGCGCTGAGCATCACCCCGACACACTGTCCAGCGGTTACAGCACACTGGATTCTGCGCTGCATGGCAATGGCTGGCCCACGGGTAATACCATCGAGCTGCTTAGCGACAGCAATGGTATGGGGGCCATGGGCGTGTTTCTGCCCGCCATGGAGAAATTGAGTGCGCAGGGCCGCTGGCAGGTATTTATCGCCCCACCCTACACGCCTTATGCGCCTTTGCTGGAGGCGCGTGGTATCGATTCACAGCAAATACTGCTGGTGCATCCGCAGAGCCGCGAAGACCTGCTATGGAGCACCGAACAGGCCTTGCGCAGTACCACGTGCAGCGCAGTATTTAGCTGGCTGGGTGCCAGTGAGTACCGCTATAGCGAGTTACGCAAGCTACAACTGGCCGCTGCGGGTACTGACACGCTGGCGGTCTTGTTTCGCCCCACCGAAGCCGCACATAACCATGCACCAGCCGGCCTGCGCCTGCAGATGCGTGAATACCGCAAGGTGCACATTCTCAA
>CALINF010000113.1 GCA_938045215.1 uncultured Halieaceae bacterium
ACCCTGCAACAGAAGCCAACGTAAGCCACACTGAAGAATCGGTCGTGCATGGTGCTCAGGCAAGCAGTGACGAGGCTGATAACCACAGTCCGCAGACTGACTTGCCCCCGCCTACCCATGCGTTAATCAAGGATCGGGCGATACCGCTGCGCTCAGCAGGCACCGAGTTGGCTTCAGGTTGTATCGTCATCCACAACGGCCGCTTCTGGCACTTAAGTGGCGCAAACTCTGCGCGGGCTACTGTCAATGGTGAGCCTCTTTCGGACACCGGCAGACTCCACCGGGGCGACAGTCTGAAGCTGCCCGGTGGCGTGGATGTTCACCTGATCGAAGTTCTCACCTGAGACTGCTAAGCGATGGCCAGGAACAAACGCAGCAATATCGCCTTTAACCTGAGCTTTCTGGACATTATGTCCTGCGGCTTTGGTGCGGTTGTGCTGGTATTCCTGATTATCGACCACTCCATCAAGGAAGAAACCCGCGACCTGAACCGCGACCTTCTGTCGGAGGTGAATCTGCTGGAGGAGGATGTTACCGACGGCGAGGCCGGGCTGGTAAGGCTGCGTAACACACTCGCCGAAATTGACATGCAGATGGTGGAAGCACAAGGGCGAGCTACGCGGATCATCGATCAAACAGAAGAGTATGAAGCGCTGATCGAATCAATAAAACGTGACGGTTTTACCGACAGCGAGGATGTCGAAAAGCTCAAGGCGGAAATTCTGTCACTTGAGGATGAAGTAAAGAAACTGCGTGAGGCGGCAGAAGAAGACAGTGGCCAAAGTGCCCGTACTTTCGTTGGCGAAGGTAATCGCCAATACCTTACCGGCCTGAATCTTGGCGGTAGAAACATAGCGATACTTTTGGACGTCTCATCGAGCATGCTAGCCGATAAGCTCATTAACATAATCCGCCTGCGCAACATGGACCCGGCCGTACAGCGCAAAGCAGACAAGTGGAGCCGAACCCTCAATACCGTAGACTGGCTCACTGCGCAGCTGCCTGTAAACAGCTATTATCAGATTATCACTTTTAATACGCAGGCCAAGGCCGCCCTGGAAGAAACCGAGGGAGAGTGGATGGAGGTAGCCAATCAAGCACAGCTGGAAAAGGTAACGGCCCAATTGCGCGACGTAACACCAGCGGGAGGCACAAGCCTGGAAAATGCCTTTTTGGCATTGCAAAAACTCTCTCCAGCACCGGACAATATTTTCCTGATAACCGATGGTCTGCCGACCCAGGGCGCAGCAGCTCCGCGCGGCAGCAAGATCAGCGGCCGGGATCGCCAAAAGCTGTACCGGCAGGCCATACGACAACTGCCCCAGAACGTGCCGGTGAATATCATTCTCGCGCCTATGGAAGGCGACCCGATGGCAGCATCCGAGTTCTGGCAACTCGCTCAGGTCAGTCGAGGCTCATTTATGAGCCCCTCTGCGGATTGGCCATGATGGGGGCTGTATACAATGGCTAGGCGCCGCAGCACAGAAGAGTTCTCCATGTCGTTTCTCGACGTCATTTGCTGTGGCTTTGGCGCAGTGATTCTTTTGCTCATGATTACCAAAACTGTGCAGCCGCAGATTATTGAAGCGTCTACGATTAATCTTGAGGGGCTGGTAGCCGACCTGCAACAACAGGTATTTGAGATTCGCGGGGAGAGCCGGATACTCAATCGTGACCTCAACGCCAAACGCGAACAGCTATCGGAGTATGAAGAACGCATTGCCATATTACGCGGACAGTTGGCCAGCGCACGTTCGCGTTACGACAGTATTCAGGTAGAGACCAACAGCAACAGTATTATTTCCGACCAGCTAGCCGTAGCGCGTCAGTCACTGACAGAAGAAATGAAGAGGCTACTGGGCTCCCAGTATCAATCCAAAAACAATCTGATAGGTGGCATCCCTGTCGATAGCGAGTACATTATTTTCATTATTGATACTTCAGGCTCGATGTTCTCCTACAGCTGGGACAGAATGCTGGCAGAACTCGAAGCAACGCTCAGCATCTATCCTGAGGTGAAAGGTATTCAGGTAATGAACGACATGGGCAACTACTTGTTCAGTCGCTACCGCGGACAGTGGATACCCGACACTGCGGGCAGGCGCAACGTTATACTGCAGAATTTACGCAACTGGAACGTATTCAGTAACTCCAGTCCGGTAGAGGGGATAACACAGGCGATCCGTACGTTTTATGATCCGGGCAAGAAGATCAGTATCTACGTGTTCGGCGACGAATTTACCGGGGATTCTATAGCCCAGGTTGTTGATACTGTCGATCGAATCAACCGCGAGGATGCAGAAGGAAATCGGAGAGTACGCATCCATGGTGTCGGTTTTCCCGTACAGTTCATCAGGGCACCGCACCTGCAAACCACGGGCATTCGCTTTGCTACACTAATGCGGGAGCTGGCATTTCGCAACGGAGGGACTTTTGTTGGACTCAATGATTTCCGGCCTTAGGACCACCGCTTTCTGGCGCCCATTAATGGCTCTGGTTATCGCCGGCGTCCTCTCAGCCTGTGGATCGCAGCAAGTCACGGTGAAGGGTGACTTTCCAACACCACTGATGGACCCCATGCCGCTGCGCATTGGTATCTGGTATGACGAGGCATTCTCTAACCACGAGTTCTTCGATGACGCGGCAGGCCGGACAGAGGCCAGCTGGCTGGTCAAGACAGGAGAGGCTCAGGTACAAATGTGGAATACCGTGTTGGGTAGCATGTTCGTCGAACTGGTCCCCATGCGCGGAAAGCCAGGCGGCAGCGAAATGAACGAGGTTGTTGATGCCATCCTGGTTCCGCACGTTGACGAGCTACAATATGCGATTCCCCTGCATACCAACGTCAAAGTCTACGAGATCTGGCTGCGCTATCGCTTCGACCTCATGCGCAACAACGGTGATGAGATCGCCAGCTGGACCATGACCTCCTATGGCAAAACACCCACAGCGTTCATGCGCAGCGACACTGATGCTGTAAATCTGGCCGCCGTAATGGCATTGCGAGACGCTGGCGCCAACTTCATCACCAACTTTACACGAGTACCTGATGTACGAGATTGGCTAGAGCGGCGCTCCAGAGCCGGACGCAGCAAGCCAACCCAACCCCCGAAAGCGAAAATCGAGACCACGGCAGATCAAGCACAGGTGCAGAGCAACGCCGCCATATCGGCTACTGTTGAAGTGCAAGACACTCCCCCCACAGTAGCAGACGATGCGTTGTAAGGAGGCTAGCTCATGACAACACACAGATTTTACACGGCCCTCACACTGGCATCGGTCACGCTGCTGGCAGGCTGCGTCACCTCGACCGTCGATGAGATGGTATTCAATGAGCCTACAATGGGTATTGGTGACTCAACCGTGGTCATTCTGGGTCGGCGTCATGCCAGTGACTACGAGACAGAACCTGACTTCGTCCAATGTGTGGG
>CALINF010000114.1 GCA_938045215.1 uncultured Halieaceae bacterium
CCGCGACCCCCACGCATCGGGATACGCTGATACCCACGGTTCGGTCGCGGCTATCGTGACTTTTGCACGCAGACCTGCCAACTGTTGCCGCGCACCATCATCGAAAGCGCCAAAATCAACTTCTGATAAACCCAGAGCGGCCGCCACACAATGTTGCAGCGAAAACTTGGCCTCGTACTCACTGGTCGGCTGTGGACGGTTGCAGACATCCAGCGCTGCCTGGTACGCCTCCACCCGCACCGATTGAATGACCCTACCATTGATCAACGAGCGAAGCTCCAGTGCCGCATCAATAGCCGGGTGAGTATGGCGACAAGAGGGCCACGGTTTTATCGAGGTTACCGTGAGCTGCCAGGGAGACTCCGGCGCACTTAGCACGGCACTCGGATCGGGATCCGGACACAGCGCTCTAAAAAAGCCCTTGTCTCCCTCCAGTATCGCCGGTGGCCCGGTGAAATCATGCGCCGCCAACTGAGCAGCGATAATGCCAGCTTCGGCGGCGCGGCCAGCGTGCAAGTGTTTGCTCATCGCACCTGTATCAAGAAACTCCCACAGTCCAGCAGACTGGGTACCCGCATTACCCAAGGCGTACACGGCCTGATCTTCAGATAGCGACAGCAACTGGGCCGCGGCCATCGCCGAACCAAAGGGGCCACACGTTGCCGTGTTGTGCCATACCTTGTAGTGCTCACCGCCTACCGCCATACCAACGCGGCACATGGCTTCGAAGCCCGCCAGCACACTATGCAGCACCTCACGCCCGGAGTATCCATGTTGCTGAGCCAGAGAGAACGCTGCCGGCACAACCACACAGCCCGGGTGTGTCACCGACGCCCGATGCAGATCGTCGGTTTCAAGAATGTGAGTTAATCCACCAAACACCAGTGAACGCCTGCCCACATCGTCGCCCTGCTCACGCCCCCACACCCGCAGCTTTGTACCGGCTTCTGTGCGCCGTCCCGCCAGCGCATTGGCAACAGCATCCAGAGTAAACAACGCAGCGCGATGCAGGTCATCCTGCTCAACGGGTTTGTTTTGGATATAGCGAATTAGATCTCTGGTCAGAGTCATTGGGTTAGTCCGGTAGCTCTCGTCAAGATATCACAGCACGTCAGGCAGGCTAGCGGCACCGCTAGTCGCTGCGGGTAAACTCCCGCCGCAATGCAGCTGAGTGCTCGCCCAGCGCAGGTACTGGCTGCAGTTGCACCGTGCCCCCTGCTTCCTGCACCGGAGGTGCTACCACGCTCACAGGGCCTGAAGGTGTATCCACCGGCGCTCGCCTGAGTTGCTCGTGTGCAGATAAACCGGCGACCGAGTTTACGAAACCAAAGGCAATGCGACCTCGTTGCAGGCGAGCGACTATCTCAGCGCGATCACACTGCGATAGCACCGCATGGATCTCCCTATCCAGCTCGGGTCGATTCTCGCAGCGATTGGCGTTTGTGCGGTAGTGAGGCAACACCGCCAATTCCGGCTGTTCAAGAACATGCTCGCAGAAGTTTCGCCATTCCCGCTCGTTCTGTATAGAAAACACCACCTGTTCACCGCCGGCAATGCTATAGGCCCCATAGGGTGCGATTGAGGGATGATTCAGGCCCACCCGCTCCGGCGCATTGCCACCATAGTCCTGATGCAGAAGCGGCACAGTCATCCAGTCGGCAATGGCATCGAACAGAGACACACTCAAACCTTTGCCAATCCCGCTGCGCTCACGTTCATACAATGCCTGTAGTATGGCGGTATGGGCATACATGCCGCAGGCGATGTCACAGACCGACACACCCACCCTGCCCGGCTGCTCAGGGCTTCCCGTTATCGCCGCGAGACCCGCCTCACATTGCACCAACAGATCGTAAGCTTTCATTTCACTGTAGGGTCCGGTCTCGCCGTAGCCGGAAATATCCACCGTGATCAGTCGTGGGTTTTCAGTGCGCAGCGTCGCAGAATCAAAACCCGACCTTGCCGCAGCACCCGGTGCCAGGTTCTGAATAAACACATCTGCTTTGGCAAGCATGCTGTCGAGTAACGCTTTATCTTCGGCCTTTTTGATGTCCAGGCAAATCGACTCTTTACCGCGGTTTAGCCAAACGAAATAGGCGCTCTCGCCGTTCACCACATGGTCGTAACCGCGCGCGAAGTCACCCTCGGCACGCTCTATCTTGATAACCCGCGCACCCGCATCAGCCAGACGCGACGAGCAATACGGCGCAGCAACCGCCTGCTCAAGCGCAACCACCAACAGTCCCGAGAGTGGCCGCTCCATCAGAATGACTTGGGCATGCCCAGCTCCTGGGTCGCCACGAAGGAGAGGATCAGGTTGGTCGATATCGGCGCTACTTGATACAGACGCGTCTCACGAAACTTGCGTTCAATGTCGTACTCCACAGCAAAGCCAAAGCCTCCGTGGGTCTGAATACACTGATCCGCCGCAGCCCAGGATGCTTCCGATGCCAACAACTTGGACATGTTTGCCTCTGCGCCACAGGGCTTGCCTGCATCGTAGAGATCAGATGCCTGCTGCACCATCAACGCTGCAGCCTCAGTTTGTATATGCGCTCGTGCAATGGGGAACTGAATACCCTGATTCATACCAATCGCCCTGCCAAATACTTCTCTGTCTGACGCATAGGCTGCAGATTTCTCGGTAAACCAGCGCGCATCACCAATACACTCAGCAGCAATAAGAATGCGCTCGGCGTTCATGCCATCCAAAATACAGCGAAAGCCTTTGCCCTCTTCACCAATTCGATTAGCTACTGGCACGCGCAAGTTGTCAAAAAACAGTTGGGTAGTGGCGTGATTCATCAATGTGTCGATGGGCTTAATAGTTAGCCCATTGCCAACGGCGTCTCGCAGGTCCACGAGCAATACCGACATCCCATCGGTATGCTTAACGCACTCTTCGCGCGGCGTGGTTCGCACTAACAGAATCATCAGGTCGGAGTGCTGCGTACGGGAAATCCATACCTTCTGTCCGTTCACAATGTAATCATCGCCATCACGCACCGCACGCGTGCGAATACGCGATGTATCTGTACCACTGGTGGGTTCGGTAACGCCGAAAGCCTGCAGCCGCAGCGAGCCATCTGCTATGGCAGGCAGGTATTGTTGCTTTTGCTGCTCACTGCCATGTCGCAGCAGCGTGCCCATCGTATACATTTGAGCGTGGCAGGCACCACCATTGCCACCACTGCGCTGAATTTCCTCCAACACGGCACAGGCTGCGCCCAGTGGCAGTCCGCTGCCACCGTACTCCTGCGGAATCAGAATTGAGAGATATCCCGCTTCCGTTAAAGCGCCGATAAACTCTGTGGGGTACGCGCTGTGCTTGTCGAGGTCGCGCCAGTATTCACCGCTGAACTGTGAGCATAACCTGCTCACTGCCTCTCGAATCTCGGGATAAGTACGTTCAATCGCCACAGACTACCTTCCTCAAATCACTCTACAGTTAGCTGGTTTATAGAAACCAGGAGCCGCCATCGACCATATGCGTTTGACCGGTCACGAAAGCACTTTGATCGCAAGACAAATAAACAATGGTACCTGTAAGATCCGCAGTTTCGAGATTGCGTTGCAGCACCTGCCCCGAAGCAATCACTTTCTTTGCTTTCTCAAACTTTTCTCCAAAAAATTCGGCAGTGCCTTCCGTCATAACAGCTGAAGGCGCAACCGCGTTTACCCGGATATTGTCACCGCCCAGTTCTCTGGCCATACCACGAGTCATTCCAATAACCGCCGCCTTGGATGCCACGTAGTCCAGCCCATAGGGTAAGCCGTAAACGGCTGCCAAAGAGGCAATGTTGATAATCGAGCCGCCGCCGGATTCACGCATGGCCGCCACAACCGCCTTACTCGCCTGCCAGAGGCCTTTGACGTTAACGTTCATGACGGCATCCCACTGGGATTCTTCCAGCTGCTCGAAGCGAGCCCCTTTGAGACCACCATACAGCGCGGCATTGTTTATCAGAATGTCGATGCGGCCGAAGCTATCAACGGCGGCAGCGGCCATCGCATTGCAACTGTCCATATCGGTGATATCCAGATGTACTGCCACTGCCTTGCCACCGGCACTCTCTATTGCCGCAACCGTCTCCGAGCAGTCACTCACATCCCCTACCAGCAACGCGGCACCCTCTGCCGCCAGGGCCTCTGCGTATGCTCTACCCAGGCCGCGCGCGGCACCTGTGACTATCGCTACCTTGCCCTGCAATTGCGGCATCACCATTCCTCCGGAACAAATCGAACACGCACACTAGCAAACTTTTCCTGCTCCACAAAACCTGGACGCTGTATTTCTGGTTGCCGATGTGGCCACGGCAGGTTTCTGAATATCACTTATACTCCATGCCAAGACGAAGTTTTTTTGTGGAGTGACGAAAGATGAAGTGGATACTCGTTCTAGGTATTGCCGCCGCAGGCTATTGGTACTGGAGCGGCCCGTTTCAGGAATCCAGGCTCCTGTCACCGCAGGAACAGTTGGAGAACAATGCCAAACTTATGAAACGCTGTGTCGATAAGGAAAAGTCCATGGCTGGCTCGGCCGGGGTGGGCGGTATCGGCGGCATCGTAGATGGCGCCGAATCGCTCTGCGCGGAGCAGCTTGGCTTGATGGCACGAGATGGAAACTGGTACAGCGCCGAGTAGTCCCTGCGCACGCCAGTACTGAAATGACTATTTAAGCATCTGCGAATCGGGGCTCGCGCTTTTCGAGTTCAGCCATAACGGCCTCAACCTGATTGGGCTTACCAATAATGAGATCCTGCTCCTGCGACTCCATCATCAAACCCGCCTCGGCACTGAGGTAGTTGGCCTCGTTGAACAGTCGCTTGTTGGCTCGCATAGCATGCGGGTTACGCAGGGCTATCTGGCCCGCGGTTTCTAACGCCAACGCTCTGGGGTCTTCTACAACCTGCGTCACGAAGCCATAATTCAGTGCCTCTTCAGCGGTAAACACTCGGCCCGTGTAGGTGAGTTCACGAATCACATCGTCACGTGCCAAGTGGCGCATGAGCTGCGTGCCCGCCATATCCGGCACCAGACCCCATTTGATCTCCATTATCGACATTCGCGTGCCCGGGGCTGCGTAGCGAATATCTGCGCCCAGGCAAACCTGAAATCCGCCGCCGAAAGCGACTCCGTGCACCGCGGCAATAACAGGAACCGGCAATTCGCGCCATACCCAGGCAGCGTGCTGGGCCAGATTGGCTATGCCATGGGAACGATCTGCCAGCGGCTTGCGCTCGCCTTTCCCAGAACCGCCTGTCACATCCGCGTCACCGGCATCAGCCATCGCTGCAAAATTTGCCATATCAAGACCGGCGCAAAAGGCCCTGCCCTCCCCCGACAGAACGACAGCACGCACAGCGTTATTGTTTGACAGTGATTCGCCTGCCTCGGCTAGCGCCTGAAACATTAAAGGGTCAAGCGCGTTCATCTTGTCCGCTCGCACCAATCGCACGTCCGCAACGCCATTGTCGATATCAATCGTGATTCGGTCTTTCATAATGTGCCTTCTCGCAAAGAGATAAAGTCCGCGCCTAGTTCAGGTCTTCATCCACCCAGAATTTGGTGCCCTGCACTGTCGCTTGCAGCGCTACGCCGGATTCAGTGAGTTGGTAAATCTTGGTACCGGGCATTGCGGTAACAGCGGTCTCGGCGCCATCACCCTCGGAGTCAGACTCCGCGTTAGCATCAGCCTGGGCAGAAAAATCCCACCCACTCGTTTCAAACTGGTTGAGCGCTTCATCGTTTTCAAATATGAGAATTGCCGCGAAGTTCTTGACACCCAGGCCCCAGCCCCCACCTCCAGAGAACATCTTCATGTAAGTGTCCTTGCCAGTACGATTGTCCCGCAGGATACCGCCACCACGCTGGGTGGAGATAAAGCCCAGATTCAAACCAAAATTGGAAAACACCGCGTAGCCGCGCGCATTACTGATCTCACTCTTGGCTGACGGCTTCTCCTGGTATAACTTCTTCATCGCCTCAGCGCGAGCTTCCTGAAGGTCCTTGCGCTCTTCATCGGCTGTTTTCTTGTCAAAAAGCGCCATCGCAGAAATTGGCGTGAGGATCAGGGTGAGGCATAGAAGGCCCCTCAAAATAGCAGTCATGGTAGATACTCCGATTATTGCAAGTGACACGATTTGTTGGATCGTATAGTAATGGATTACTGCAGCCGACTTCCAGTGCCTGAGAAGGTTAGATGATGAGCTATAGTAGGTGTCTGGTAACCACCTTTCGGGCCACGGGTCATCACTGAGCAAAAAGGATACATAATGCGATTTTTTCTTGGTAAGACACGTCAAGACAGCAGTCTTCTAGCCGCTGTCCTGTTGGTCGCGCTGACCACGACGTGTGTGCATGCCAGCGCCGAAACCTGGCATAACATCGTTGTGCCTGAGTTTGGCGATGCCGATGTCATGCAATGGACCCAACACGACATACTGCCGGAGCCAGATGCAGGCGAAGTCAGAATACGAGTTCTGGCTGCCTCGGCCTCATTCACCGACATCATGATTCGAAAAGGGCTGTACGCGGAGTTGGCTGAAGATCCGCCGTTCGTCCCAGGATACGATCTGGTGGGCATCGTAGACAAAGTTGGCGAGGGTGTAGAGCGCATACGCCCGGGAGATCGCGTGGCCGACCTCAGTGTCTGGGGCGCTTATACCGAATACGCCATTCGGCCCGCAACGCATCTTGTTGCCGTACCAGAAGGTGTTGATGCCGGCGAAGCTGTAGCGCTGATACTCTCTTACACCACGGCCTATCAATTGCTCTATCGCGCAGCAGAGCTTAAACCCGGCCATAAAATCCTCGTGCATGGAGCCAGCGGCGCTGTGGGCACAGCACTCACCCAGCTTGCCGTGTTGAATGACATTACCGTCTACGGGACTGCCTCGAGCAAAAAACAGGACTATGTGGCAGCTCTGGGCGCAATGCCGATTGACTACAGCACGCAGGATTTCGTCGCAGTTGTCGATGCAGCTACTCGGGGCGAAGGCGTAGATGCCGCCTTCGACGCAATCAGTTTGGACAACTTTAGGCGTTCATATAAGGTGATCAATGATCAGGGCAAGCTGGTTACCTATGGTCTATATAACGCGTCGATGTCATCAACGGCGGGGGACTCCTGGGGAATCATCTCTGAGTTTCTCTCGTTTCAATGGCAGAAGCTGATGTGGACATGGTTTGGCGATGCCGAAAAAGCGGTCAGTTTTTACTCAATCACCAGTATGCGCAGCGACCACCCAGACTGGTTTGCACAAGACCTGGCCGCTCTCTTTGATCTTCTCAAAGAGGGAGAGTTAAAGCCGGCTGTCTGGCGCAGAATGCCACTGGAAGACGCAGCGAATGCCCACAAGTTGATAGAGTCGCGAGCGGTGCAAGGGAAGATTGTTCTGGTGACATCCCTCGAGTTGCCTACTGAATGACAACAAGCAAACGCTGCAAGTGAATCAAACCAACTCGCCAGTTGCGAACAGGCTGAACCGATGACGACTATTCAATCTTTTGTGATGAACTTTCTTGAGATCAGCGTGCTCATAATGGCCTTTGTGCTTGGCCTTGGCGTTCTCGCTCTGATCTGCATGTATATCGTGGACGTTACCCAGACCAAACAAACCATACGCCGCAACTATCCGATCATAGGCCGATTTCG